>NZ_JACSLY010000005.1:0-194012 GCF_018618375.1 Exiguobacterium sp. E4787
CTCACATACTAAATTTCACAGGTGACAGTTATCGCGTCACGCATGCGTTGTCGAAACACTAAAACCTAGCTGGCAAAGTTCTGTACTTTTCGTTGCATTATTGTGCACATTTGTATTGCAAAATACAGTATGGTCACTTACCAGATTGTTTCTTCTCATTTTTCTTCTGTAAATATGCTTCTCGAAGCTGATTGATTTTATCTTTTTTATTCGAAACAGCTGGTTTTTTCCCATCTTGATACTTGGCGGCAGCCACTTTACTTTTCGTATCTAATTGATATTTCCCCATTCGGTTCACCTGCTTTCATTTCATTGTGATTGAGTTGCACCATAAAAATCAAAAAACCTTCTAATCTCAATGAAATTAGAAGGTCTTCATTAAAAATCATTGATTGCAGTCGTTGCAGACTGCTTAAAAATGGAGACGGCGGGAGTCGAACCCGCGTCCGAAGGCATCGTAACGTATGCTTCTACGTGTGTAGTTTATCTATTGAATCTCAATGTGACACTGCCGATAAACAGGCGTTGTCGCATCCAGTCTGATTCATCTCTTCTTCGCGCCCTCAGACGGCGAGGTTGAAGCGTAGCTTGCTTAGTTTGAGACCCTGATAATCATCCACACAAGCGATGGATGTCAGGATCCGCAGGGCACTTAGGCTGCTGCGAGTTGTGTGTTAGTTTTGCCAGTTATAGGCGTTTGCGTTTTAACGAGGCCGACCCCTCGACACGCCACATACGACCGACCTACCCCCGTCGAATCCATAACGTCCCCGAGGTGGTAATTGGTACTACAACGACTATACCACAATCAGGTCTCGCTGTCAGTATTTTTGCCGGTCCCGGAGTGCCCGGTCGACATCGCGCTTCGCATCTTTCTTCTTCAAGTCGTCGCGCTTGTCATACTTCTTCTTCCCGCGCCCGATGCCGAGTAGACATTTGGCGAAGCCGTTCTTAAGATACACTTTGAGCGGGATGATCGTATACCCGTCACGGCCTTGCGCGCCGATGAGCTGATTGATTTGCTTCTTATGCAACAATAGCTTTCGGACACGGAGCGGCTCATGGTTGAACCGGTTCCCTTGCTCGAACGGGCTGATATGACAGTTGTGAAGCGTCGCCTCGCCACCGTCAAAGCGGACATACGCGTCGGCGATGTTGATTTTCGACTGGCGCACCGATTTAATTTCGGTCCCCGTCAACACCATGCCGGCTTCAATCGTATCTTCGATCGCATAATCGAAGGACGCTTTTCGGTTTTGTGCGAGCGCGTTCGAATCTTTCTTCTTGGCCATAGACATTCAATCCTTTACTTCAATATAGAGGAGGGGTCGCCCCCTCCCGTCAGCGACGCTTTTTCGCTCCGCGTTTGGCGTCGCCTGTTCGTTTTTGACCGTCTTTCTTCTTCAAGTCGAGTGCCGAACGTCCTTGCGACGACTTCGGCTTCTCACCTGGTTTAGACGGTTTCCCGGCCTGACCAGGTTTCCCTGGTTTGCCCGGCTTGCCGCGCTTCGGACGTTTGTCATCGCGACCGCGTCCCCCGCGCTTGTCGTCTTTCTTCGGACGACCTTCCGTCGCTTTAATCGTCGTCGGTTGGCGACGGCGCGACTGTTCCCGCTTCGGCATGCCGACGACGGTGAAGTCGATCGTGCGCTCGTCCAAGTTGACGGCGTCGACCTTGACGCGCACCGCGTCACCGATGCGGAACTGACGTTTCGTCCGCTCGCCGAGCAACATGAGCTGCGACTCGTCGAAGTGGTAGTAGTCATCCATCGACTGGAGACGAACGAGTCCTTCGATCGTGTTCGGAAGCTCGATGAACATCCCAAAGTTCGTGACACCGCTGACGACGCCGTCGAACTCTTCACCGAGACGTGATTCCATGTACTCGGCTTTCTTCAAGGCTTGCGTCTCACGTTCGGCATCGACCGAACGACGCTCGCGTTTCGATGCCTGTTCGGCGATCGAACCGAGACGGTCCTCGTACTTGGCGATCGTCTTCTCTGACACGTCGCCGTTGAAAGCATACGTGCGCATGAGACGGTGGACAATCAAGTCCGGATAGCGGCGGATCGGTGACGTGAAGTGCGTATAGAAGTCGGTCGCGAGGCCGAAGTGGCCGAGCGAGACGTCATCGTACTTCGCCTGTTGCATCGAACGGAGCATGATCGTGCTGATGACCGGCTCTTCCGGTTCACCCGAGATTGCCTTCAAAATCTTCTGAAGCGTCTTCGGTTCGACCTTCTGTCCTTTGAAGCGCTCGATGTGCACACCGAAGTTCGCGACGAAGTCGAAGAAGAAATCGAGCTTGTCCGGTTTCGGGTTATCATGGACACGATAGATGAACGGCACGTCCATCTTATGGAAGTGTTCGGCGACCGTCTCGTTGGCCGCGAGCATGAACTCTTCGATCAACTTCTCGGCGACCGAGCGCGGACGCAAGACGATGTCGGCCGGTTTGCCTTCTTCGTCGACGACGACTTTCGCCTCGGCAAAATCGAAATTGATGGCACCGCGCGAGTTACGGCGCGTACGGAGCACTTCCGCGAGTTCGGCCATGAGGTCGAACAACGGGATGTACGGCTCGTACCGTTCGAGCGTCGCTTCGTCATCGCGTTCGATGATTTCACGGACGTTCGTATACGTCATCCGCTCCGTCGTCTTGATGACACTCGGGAACAGCTCATGATTGACGACCTTCCCGTTTTGCGGGGAGATCTCCATGACGCAGCTGAGCGTCAACCGGTTGACGTGCGGGTTGAGCGAACAGATTCCGTTCGAGAGACGGTGCGGCAGCATCGGGATGACGCGGTCGACGAGATACACACTCGTCCCCCGTTCGAACGCCTCGACGTCGAGCGGTGACCCTTCCGTCACGTAGTGTGACACGTCGGCGATATGGACGCCGAGCTCATAGTTACCGTTGTCGAGTTTTTTGACGTGGACGGCATCGTCCAAGTCTTTCGCGTCTTCGCCGTCAATCGTGAAGATCGTCTCGTTACGAAGGTCGACACGGCCCATGAAGTCTTTCTCGTCGGCCTCGTCCGGTACGGCATTCGCCTGGTCGATGACATCTTCCGGGAACTCCGTCGGGATGCCATGCTTATAGACGATTGATAAGATGTCGACGCCTGGGTCGTTCTTGTGTCCGATGATGCGGACGACGTCACACGCTCCGGCGAAACGTCCGTCCGGATATTTCGTGATGCGGACGACGACTTTATGGCCATCGACGGCACCGAGCGATTTGTCCGGGTTGACGACCGGCCAGAAGTTGATGCGCTTGTCGTCCGGCTCGATGAAGGCGAACTGGTCGAGGCGTCCGCTCGGGAGCGTATACGTCCCGACGAACTCCGACAAGCCGCGCTTCAAGACTTTGAGGAGCACGCCCTCGGTCTTGCCTCGGTTGTCCTCGCGTTTTTTGACGAGGATCGTGTCCCCGTGGTAGACGTCTTTCAATTGGTCGGGCGGAAGGAACACGTCCTCCGTCTCCCCTTCGACCGATAAGAAGCCGAAGCCGCGTTGGTGAATCGAGATGATTCCCGCTGCTTGGCCGAGCACGGCGAGCGTCCCGTAACGGTTCGTCCGTGTGCGGCCGATTAAGCCCTCTTCTTCGAGGGTGTTCAAGGTGCGGATGAGCTCTTTAAAGGCATCCGTCGACTCGAGCGCAAGACGCTCGGTCAATTGGTCCACTGTCAGTGCTTTATCACTGGCTTGGATGATTTCTAGTAGTTGGTCACGTAAATTCAACGTGACACCTCCTTTTTAGACTGACCAGTCTAACGTTTCGAGAAAATCGAGCACGTCCTGGTGCAGTTTCTCTTTTTCTTTATCGAGCGTGATCACGTGTCCCGACTCCTCGTAAATGAGCAGTTCTTTTTGGAACGCGTTAATCGCCTCGTAAATTTCGTGTGCAGATTCAGGATCGACCATTTGATCTTTCGCCCCTTGGACGACGAGCGCCGGGACGAAAATATCTTCCAGTTTTGTCGTCGTGTCACGGACGAAGGCACGGAGGTCTTTGAGCGTCGGCATCGGTTTGAAGTCCGCCATCTCCTGTTCGATCTGTTCAGGTGATTTTTCTTCTCGAGATTTATATTCTCGAGCGTAGGCTTTGACTCCTTTGTATAACCGGTCCTCGGCATCGATTCCGGTCGGGGCGCACATCGGGATGACGCCTTTGACGTTCTCCTGGGAAGCGAGGCGTAGCGACATGACGCCGCCGAGCGAGAGGCCACAGACGGCAATCTCCTCATAGCCTTTCTCTTTCAACGACTGGTAGGCGTTCAAGACGTCCTCCCACCAGTCCGCCGGTCCGTACTGAAGCAATTCTTCCGGCGGGACGGCATGGCCCCGGTACTGGGGACCCATACACGTATAGCCTTCTTTTTGCAGGAAACGACCGAGCATGCGGACATCCGCGCTCGATCCGGTAAAGCCATGTAACATCAACACGGCACGTGGTCCGCTTTCAAAGAAGAACGGTTTCGGTGCTGTAATCTTCATTGCTAACGTCATCTCCTCATACAATCCATTATTCCCAAAAAATAATTGAAAAAAACAAAAGCCGACCGCCTCACGTGAAAATCGAGAACGATCAGCCTTTCATCATAGTGATGCGACTAGTAATCCTAAAATGAAAAACAATGTGCCTAGTACAGCTGCAGTTCGGTTCAAAACAGCGTCGAAGCCGCGCGCTTTCTGGCGGCCGAACAACTGCTCCGCGCCACCTGCAATCGCCCCAAGACCTTGCGACCGACCTGACATGAGCAGTACGACGACAATCAATAAAACAGCCACGACGAGTAGGCTGATTGTAGCGATCGTTTGCATAGTAGTCAGTTCCTCCTTCTTTTTACACGCTTCTTATTATATAGAAGTTGGCGTCAAAACACCAGCTTTCAAATTATCGGGACGGGTAGCTAAACCCTTCCCCGATGACCTCTTTCACTTGGTGGATGACGACGAAGGCACGTGGGTCTGTCACTTCGACGATTTTCTTGAGTGGACCGACCTGGCGCTTGTCGACGATCATATACAGCATGTTCTTATCCTGCTTCGTATAGTAGCCGTGACCGTGGATAATCGTCGCCGAGCGGCCAAGCGTCTCCGTCAATACGACAGCAAGCTCTTCTTGCTTGTCGCTGATGATCGTGACAGCCTTACGGATATTGAGCCCTTCGGCGACGAGGTCGATGACCCACGAGCCGATGATGATGGCGATCAACGTATAGAGCACGATCTGTTCCCCGAGGATGAAGCCCGACGCCCCGACGACGATGGCATCGATGATGAACATCGACACGGCGACGCTCATATGCAAATACCGCTCCATGAGGCGGGCGATGATGACCCCGCCCCCGGTCGTCCCGCCGACACGGAGCACCATGCCGATGCCGACACCGATCATGATTCCGGCGTAGACGGCCGCGAGCAGTTTGTCCTCGGCCGGGCTGCCCCAGTCATGGGTCAAGCTGAGGAAGAATGACGTCGCGATGACGGCGACGACCGAATAGACCATCGTCCGGCGGTCGAGCAGCTTATAGCCGACGATGAATAAAATCCCGTTCCCGATAATCGACGTGACCCCGAGGTCCCAGCCGAACATGTAGTACAGGATGATGGTGACCCCGAGCAGGCCGCCTTCCGAGAAATCGTTCGGCACGGTGAAGTAGTTCACCCCGAACGCGAGAATGAATGAGCCGGCGACGATCCAGGCGATATCCTTCAAGGAAATCGATTGGAGCTTCTTCCAGACTTGTTGACGCAATAGATGTTGTTGTTGACGTTTCATTGGTTGTCCCCCTTCCATATAAAAAAGACCGCGGCACAAAGCCGCAGTCTAAGTCTTACTGTTGAACTGGCTTTGGCGCACCGTCTTTCATAATCGGCAACTTGCGGTCCACGACGTTCGTGTAGACGTTCAAGAGTGCCTCTTTTTCCAAATCCCAGTTATATTGCTCACGCGCCGTCTTCGTGTTCTCTTTGACACGGGCGTAGAGTGCTTGATCGTCGAGCAGGCGGTTGACGCCTTCGGCGATCGATTGTGGGTCGTGCGAATCGACGACGACACCGACGTCGTTGCCGGCGACGACACGTTCGATTTCCGGGAAGTCACATGAGACGACCGGTACTTCGGCCATCAAATATTCGAACAGCTTGTTCGATGACGCCGAGTAGTGGTTGAAGCAGACGTTGTTCAACACTTGGAAACCGAGATACGCGTTCATCGTATAGTACGGTAACGCCTCGACCGGTACTTTGTCAATCATCTTGACGCGGTCGCTGACGCCTTCGTCCTCGATCATCTGTTTAATCACCGGCTTCAGTTTCCCGTCCCCGATCATGACGAGCGTGCCTTCCTTGAAGTCCTTGACGGCGAGGATGAGTTGCTCGAGTCCGCGGCCGGCTTGAATGCCGCCTTGGTACAAGAGTATCTTTTCATCTTTCGGCAAGTCGAGGAGCGCATGCAAGTCTTTGCGGAGCGTGAAGTCGAGCGGACGATAGAACGGATAGTTGTGGAGCACGTACGGATAGAAGCCGTAGAGCTCCTCGTTGTGCGCCGCGCGCGTGTGGTTCTCGACCATCATCGAGTCGACGTATGGCAACAGCCAGCCTTCGAGGTTACTTTGGATATAACCGTAACCGGTCCGGTCCGTCTGGACTTCGTGCGAATCGTAGACGATTTTACCTTTGTTGACGAGTTTCCCGGCGATCAATGCCTGCGGGAGCGTGTTCAAGTCGTTGGCGTGATAGAAATCGTACGACTTCTTCGTCGAAGTGAACACCATCTCGAGCATCGCGCTCGCGTTGACGATGTTTTTACGCACCGGTGGGAACAAAATCGCACCCGCTGCCGCACCGAGTCCGAGCATCGTCAGTGGTGCGAGGACGAGCAGTCCCGCGCCGACGAGTCCGGCACCGAGTTGACGCGTTTTCTTCGCGCTGACCCATGTGCGGACCGATTTGAGCGCCTTCATCCCGTTGGCGAGAATCGACGGCTGCCGTTTGACGCGGATGACGCGGAATCCTTCCGGACGCATCTCCTCTTTCGGGAGCGACGGATTTTTCGGGTCTTGGAGCGCGATCAAATCGACTTCATAGCCCGCCTCGGCGAGCGCCGAGCATTCGCGCAAGACGCGCGCATCATTCGTAAAATGGTTCCATACAAACATACATACTGACTTCATCGTGTTTCCTCCATCGTTACTTTTTCTATCACGTCTTCGAGGACGTGTATGTTGTTTTCCCAACACAGATTGTCTTTCACATAACGGATCCCGTTCACGCCGTACTTCTCACGCAACTCGGGACGTTCGAGCAGTTTCCGGAGCATGAGCTCGATTTCGTTGATGTCACGCTTCCGTGACACGTAACCGACCTCGGCCGCTTCGATGACATTCGCCGCATGGCCTGACACCGCCGCGACGATCGGTTTGCCGACCGCCATATAATCGATCAGTTTGCCCGGGATGACCGTATCGAACACTTCTTGCTCGATCAGGCTGACGAACGCGACATCCGCGTTCTTGATGGCTTGGAACGCCTCCGTCCGAGGCATCGCCTCGAGGAAGAGGAAGTTCTTGAAACCGCGGGCTTTAATCATGTCTTTCAACTCGTTCTTCCGGTATCCGTAGCCAATCAATTTGAAATGGACGCGCGGCTCGTCACGGAACCGCTCCGCAAGTTCGAGCAAGAGCGATACGTCTTGGGCGAGACCCATGTTCCCGGCGTACAGAATCTCCATCCGGTCGTCCTCGGGGACGGTCCGCTCGAGGTTGCGCTCGCTCTCTCGAATCGAGTTCGGCATATAGTGAATCATGTCGTTGTCGACGCCACGTTGGCGCAGATAGCTGCGGAACCCTTCCGAGTTGATGATGATTTCATCGGCCGCCTTATATAGCCGCTTCTCAAACCAAAACGCCGGGGCGAGCATCCAATCGTGTTTGAACACGCCGACGCCTTTCACCGACTCCGGCCAGAGGTCACGGACGTCCAAGATGAACGGGACGCCGTATTTGCGTTTCGCATACACACCGACGAACGCCATAAAAAAAGACGGGGTCGTCGCAAAGACGACATCCGGTTTCGAGTCGAGCTTTTGGACGGCGGCGACGCCTTTAATCATCTGTTCCAAAAACAAGGCGAGCCGACTCACCATGTTCGACGTATGCTTGCGCTTCTTCGTGATGAGACGCTTGATGAACGGTTGCTTGTTCAGCTCCTTGTCGTTCCAGAAGCGGTCGTCTTTATACAAGTTGAAGTTCGGATACGACGGGGCGGCCGTGATGACCTCCACCTCGTAGCCACGTTCTTTCATGAGATGCGTAATATTTTGCATCCGGTTCCCGGCACTGCCGATCTCCGGATAATAGTTTTGACAGACCATTAACATTGTTTTCAAAAGTAACACACCTTACTGTTGTTCGAGTTCGTCCACGAAGCGCTTCAACAGCGTGTGGACGTTGGCTTTTAAATCTGGGTCGCAGAGTGCGTGGGCGATCGTCGCTTCGATGAAGCCGATCGGTTCCCCGACGTCATAGCGGCGCCCGTCAAATTCATAGGCGAAGACGGTCTCCCCCTCGTTCAAGCGGGCGATGGCGTCCGTCAGTTGAATCTCGCCTCCCGTCCCGATTTCTTGCGCCGACAACGTCTCGAAGACGTCCGGCGTCAAAATGTAACGGCCGAGGATGGCAAGGTTCGATGGGGCCTCTCCGACGGCCGGCTTCTCAACGAACGTCCGGACCGGAATCAGCTTCCCTTCGACGGCAAGCGGGTCAATTATACCATATCGATTCGTCATTTCATACGGGACGCGCTGCACCCCGATAATCGAACGCTCATACTGCTCGTATTGGTCGATCAACTGCTTCGTCGCCGGCACGTCCGCCTCGATGATGTCGTCCCCGAGTAGGACGGCGAACGGTTCGTCGCCAATGAACTTGCGGGCACACCAAATCGCGTGGCCGAGCCCTTTCGGCTCCTGTTGCCGTATGTAATGGATGTTGGCGAGGTTCGACGAGTGCCGCACCGACTCGAGGAGCTCGGTCTTGCCTTTTGACTCGAGATTCTGTTCGAGCTCGATGGCCCGGTCGAAATGGTCCTCGATGGCGCGCTTGTTCTTCCCGGTCACGATGATGATGTCCTCGATGCCGGAAGCGACGGCTTCTTCCACGATGAATTGAATCGTCGGTTTGTTGACGATGGGGAGCATCTCTTTTGGCATCGCCTTCGTCGCCGGCAAGAAGCGGGTGCCGAGCCCGGCGGCCGGGATGATGGCTTTCCGTACGCGTGTCATGGACGTCTCTCCTTTTTTATGCTGTATCTGATGATTATACCCAATTTCCTAGCGTTCACGCACACAAAAAAACGGCCGTGACGCACGTCACGACCATTTCCGGTCGTCCATATACTTATACAGGAACCAACCACCGACACCGAGCGCGATGAGAAGAAGGAGAAAACCGCTGATCATCATGACGAACGCCTCCTTTCACCTACACTAATTTATTCCCGGAATGAATGGTCGGCAAGCGCTCGACTTCCATCCTTTCTCAAAACCACTTCTTGCCGTTCGCCTCGATGAAACGATATTCTGCTTGATAGTGCGTGTGGTGTCCTTCATCCAGCATCGTTTGGAAAGCGATGTCCCCTTCTGCCGCTTTCCGTTCGATTAATCGATAGAGCGCCTCAATCCGCAACAGCAGTATGTCCAACAACCCCGCTGTCGCCCCTTCCCAGCCGTAAGCTTTTAAGAAGAACGCGACTCGTCGTTTGTATCTCACATCATCGCGCTCCGCCTCATAGTGGACGACGTCTCCCGACTCGGCTTGATGACGCCGGCTGAGCGGGACGAACGTATAGAGCGCATAGACGATATCCCAGGCACGTGGTCCGGGCGCCGCCAAATCAAAGTCGATGATCCCTGCCACTTTCCTGTCATGGAAAATCGTATTGTAGACGGCGAAGTCGTTGTGGCAAATCACGTCAAACGGTTGTGGCGTATGGTCGAGCGGTTGCCAATCCGATGGCCACGCGACACCCGCTGTCGCGTCATGCAGCCGGCGCATCAATCGAGCGGCGTCTTGAATCGCCTCATCTGACCACATGTAGGCTTTCAACGGATAATCGGCCGTCTCGCCTTCGAGATACGTCAACACCTCTCGGCCCTGTTCATCCACTCCGACAAATCGCGGCACGCCCGATATCCCCTTCGCCTCTAAGTGCGTTAACAATCGATGGATGTGTTCACTGCCGTCTTTCAATGTACGATAGACATGATTCCCTTTTTTATAGACGGTCGACACGTTCCCGCCATGCAATCTCTCCTCTTGCTCATTTGATCGGTCCATCTAATCCCCCCTACTCTTCATCAGTCACGTTCAGTATACCGCAACAAGGGGTACCGATGACCATGAGCCTCGACACGGAGCGTTCGCGCCCCGTCCAAGCGGCACTGTAGATTCCCTGCAGAAAGCATCGCTGCCGCGCGGACAGGCGAATCTCGGAATATACATACACCCATTGTCGAATCCTGCAAGACGATAGATTGGCGCGCGACTGAATCAGACGGTGGGCGACTCCTTGGGGAGAGTGATGCAAGGATGACCCCGTAAAGCGCGCATGCGCTGCGGAGGCATCCGCATCACCCCAGGAAAGCGTCCCACCGTCTGATGAACGTCTGATCCACCAACAAAAAAAACAGGCCCGCACGAGGCGGACCTGAAACAATCAATTATTTTTTGAGGTTGTAGAACGACTTGATCCCGTCGTATTTCGCTACATCGCCGAGCATGTCTTCGATGCGGAGAAGTTGGTTGTACTTCGCGATACGGTCTGTACGCGAAAGCGAACCAGTTTTGATTTGACCAGCGTTTGTCGCAACAGCGATGTCCGCGATCGTCGCATCTTCTGTTTCACCAGAACGGTGTGAGATAACAGCTGTGTAACCAGCTTTTTTAGCCATTTCGATTGCGTCGAATGTTTCTGTGAGCGTACCGATTTGGTTAACTTTGATGAGGATCGAGTTCGAGATTCCTTTTTCGATACCTTCAGCCAATTTCTCAGTGTTCGTTACGAAGAGGTCATCCCCAACGAGCTGAACTTTGTCACCGATTTTGTCAGTGAGCAATTTGAAGCCGTCCCAGTCGTTTTCGTCGCAACCGTCTTCGATTGAGATGATTGGGTACTTGCTTACGAGCTCAGCGTAGAAGTCTACGAGCTCAGCAGTTGTCATTGACTTGCCTTCGCCAGCGAGTTCGTACTTGCCAGTCGACTTGTCGTAGAACTCAGAAGACGCAACGTCCATTGCGAGGTAGATGTCTTCGCCAGCTTTGTAACCAGCTTTTTCGATCGCTTCAAGGATAACTGTGATCGCTTCTTCGTTAGACTTAAGGTTTGGTGCGAAACCACCTTCGTCACCGACAGCTGTGTTAAGACCCATACCAGAAAGAACTGATTTGAGGGCGTGGAATACTTCTGCACCCATGCGGAGCGCTTCGCGGAACGTTGGCGCGCCAACAGGCATGATCATGAACTCTTGGAAGTCAACGTTGTTGTCAGCGTGCGAACCACCGTTGATGATGTTCATCATTGGAGTTGGAAGCGTCTTCGCGTTGAATCCACCGAGGTACGTGTAAAGTGGAAGGCCGAGCTCGTCTGCTGCTGCGTGTGCTGCTGCCATAGAGACACCAAGGATCGCGTTTGCGCCGAGTTTACCTTTGTTTTTCGTACCGTCGAGCTCGATCATTTTCTTGTCGAGTGCGTTTTGGTCGAATACATCGTAGCCGATGAGTTCTGGTGCGATTGTGTCGTTTACGTTAGCAACGGCTTTGAGTACGCCTTTACCAAGGTAACGTGACTTGTCGCCATCACGGAGTTCAACTGCTTCGTGCTCACCAGTAGATGCGCCTGAAGGGACGAGGGCACGGCCGAAACCGCCGTCTTCTGTGAAGACTTCTACTTCGATTGTTGGGTTACCGCGTGAATCCAAAATCTCGCGTGCGTAAATTTCTGTAATCATTGACATGAAAATTCGCTCCTTTTTGTTTGGAAAGTTTTTTTTGAGTTACTTCGTGACGATTGATGTGCCGGTCATTTCAGCCGGTTGCTCTCCACCGAGAAGGTGAAGGAGCGTCGGGGCGAGGTCGCACAAAGCGCCTTCTAGAACTGGTTTCAGTTCCACCCCTTCTTTCGTGACGATACATGGTACTGGTTCCGTCGTGTGGGCCGTCATCGGTGAGCCGTCCGGGTTCGTGACAAGGTCAGCGTTCCCGTGGTCCGCCGTGATGATCGCCGCGCCGCCTTTGGCAATGAGTGCGTCCACTACTTTACCGAGGCATTCGTCGACGACTTCGACAGCTTTCTTCGTCGGTTCGAGCATACCGGAATGGCCGACCATGTCCGGGTTCGCGTAGTTGATGATATACGTGTCATACGTGTCCGATTCGATGCGTTCGAGAAGACCTTCCGTGAGTTCGTATGCGCTCATTTCCGGCTTCAAGTCGTACGTCGCCACTTTTGGTGACGGTACGAGGAAACGATCTTCACCTTCGAACGGTGTTTCTTGTTGTCCGTTCAAGAAGAACGTGACGTGCGGGTATTTCTCAGTTTCCGCAGCGCGGAGCTGTTTGTACCCTTGCGCGGCGAGAGTCTCACCGAGCGTGTTTTTCAAATCTTCTGGTGGGAAGACGATGTCCGAGTCGATTGCATCCGAGAATTTCGTCATCGAGACGAGCAAGATGTTCTCTGGATGTGCGCTCGAAAGTTCGAAGCCTTTGAAGCCGGTCTTCTCTTTGAACACTTTCGCAAGTTCGATCGCCCGGTCCGGACGGAAGTTGAAGAACATGATTGCGTCGTTGTCTTTGATCGTCGCAATCGGCTGACCGTCTTTTTCGATGACCGTCGGTAAGACGAATTCATCCGTCAAGCCGTCTGCATACGACTGTTTAAGAACGTCGACTGCATTCGTGCCGACTTCGCCTTTCGCGTTGACGAGCACGTCGTATACTTTCTCGACGCGTTCCCAACGGTTGTCGCGGTCCATGGCATAGTAACGTCCAGACACGCTAGCGACTTGACCGAGTCCGAGTTCAGCGAGCTTCGCTTCCGTCTGTTCGAGGAAGCCAGCGCCTGATTTCGGATCACAGTCACGGCCGTCCGTGAAAGCGTGAATGTAAACTTTTTCAATGCCGTGGAGTTTTGCGAACTCGACGATGGCGTACATGTGGTTGATGTGAGAGTGAATCCCACCGTCTGAGACGAGGCCCATGATGTGGAGGCTCGAATCATACTTTTTCACATGTCCGGCCAAGTGATTCATCGCTTGGCGGTCGAAGAGTGAACGGTCTTTGATGGCGTTGTTGACGCGTGAAAGTGACTGATAGACGACCCGGCCGGCACCGATGTTCAAGTGACCGACTTCCGAGTTCCCCATCTGACCTTCCGGAAGGCCGACGTACTCGCCTTTCGCGTTCAAGAGCGTATGTGGATACTGCTCCCAGAAGCGGTCGAAGTTCGGTTTGTTCGCCGCAGCGACCGCATTACCGAACGTCTCGTTCCGCATTCCAAAACCATCCAAGATGATGAGGGCGACTGGTCTTGCCATTTAAATCGCCTCCAACAACTTGAGGAACGAAGCAGCTTCAAGTGAAGCACCGCCGACGAGTGCGCCGTCGATGTCTTCTTGTGCCATATACTCCTTGATGTTCTCAGGTTTTACAGAACCGCCGTATTGGATGCGAACCGCAGCCGCCACGTCTTCACCGTAAAGACCTTTTACCACGTCACGAACATATTTGCATGAGCTTTGCGCATCTGCTTCGTCCGCTGATTTACCAGTGCCGATTGCCCAAACTGGCTCATACGCGATGACGAGTTGTTTGACTTGGTCAGCTGAGAGGTCCGCGAGGCCACCTTCGACTTGCGTCTTGATGACGTCTTCGAACTTGCCGCCTTCGCGCTCTTCCAATGTCTCACCGACACAAACGATTGGCGTAAGACCGTGTTCGAACGCTTTTTTCGTTTTGCTGTTGATGAATGCATCTGATTCGCCGAAGTATTCGCGACGCTCTGAGTGTCCAAGGATGACATATGTCACGCCGAGGTCAGCGACCATGGCCGGGCTGATTTCGCCTGTGTATGCCCCGCTGTCTTTGTCGTACATGTTTTGTGCACTGAGTTTCAAGTTCGATCCTTTAGCCGCTTCTACCATTGGGGCCAAGAATACTGCTGGTGCACCAATCGCCGCGTCAACTTTGTCCGTTGACGGGATATTGTTTTTAACTTCCTCTACGAAAGCGACGGCTTCCGAGAGTGTTTTGTTCATTTTCCAGTTACCTGCAATAATCGGTTTACGCATCGATAACCCTCCTCTGTTTTACTTGTCGTTCAACGCTTCGACGCCTGGAAGTTTCTTGCCTTCCATGAATTCGAGTGAAGCGCCGCCACCAGTCGAGATGTGGCTCATTTGGTCAGCAAGGCCGAACTTGGCTGCTGCCGCGGCTGAGTCACCACCACCGATGATTGAGTATGCGTCGCTGTCTGCGAGTGCTTGAGCGACACCTTTCGTTCCGTTGGCGTACTTATCGAGTTCGAATACGCCCATCGGTCCGTTCCAAACGACAAGTTTCGATTCGCGAATCGCTTCTGCGTAAATTTCGACTGTCTTCGGTCCGATATCAAGACCCATGTGATCCGCAGGGATCGAGTCGATATCGACTGGTCCGACGTATGTCTCTTCGCCGAATTCTTTCGCAATGACACAGTCGACCGGCATCAAGAACTTCACGCCTTTGTCTTCTGCTTTTTTCATGAACTGACGAGCGAGGTCGAGCTTGTCTTCTTCAAGGAGTGACGTTCCGACTTCGTGCCCGAGTGCTTTCGAGAACGTGTACGAGAGACCGCCACCGATGATGAGTGTGTCAACGATGTCAAGAAGGTGGTCGATGACCCCAATCTTGTCAGCAACTTTCGATCCGCCGATAATCGCCGTGAACGGACGGTCTGGATTCGAGAGTGCCTTGCCGAGGACTTCAAGTTCTTTCTCCATCAAGAGACCAGCCACCGCGTGGTCCACGTTTTGCGCGATGCCTTCTGTCGAAGCGTGGGCACGGTGAGCCGCACCGAACGCGTCGTTGACGAAGATATCAGCGAGTGCCGCGAAACCTTTCGCGAGTTCTGGATCGTTTTTCGTTTCACCAGGGTAGAAACGGACGTTCTCGAGAACGACGACGTCACCTTCACCAAGTTTTGAAACGGCTTCTTCTGCGACTGGACCGTACGCCTCTTCGACGAGGGGTACTTCTTTGCCGAGAAGTTCAGCGAGACGTGTAGCGACCGGTGCGAGTGAGAACTCGAGGTTCTTCTCGCCTTTTGGACGGCCGAGGTGGCTCGCCAAAATGACTTTCGCGCCGCCGTCGATCAAGTGCTTGATCGTTGGAAGTGCCGCTTGAATCCGCGTTTCATCTTGAATGACGCCATCTTTGAGTGGAACGTTGAAGTCAACGCGGCAAAAGACGCGTTTCCCTTTTACATCGATGTCACGAATAGACTGTTTGTTCATAACCTTCGCCTCCATATGTCGTGCGTGTCAATTTCATAAATAGAGCGGAGAACAATCTCTTGTTTCCGCTCCTATTTGATTCTATTTAGTTCACGAACTTACTTCGCGATTTCAGCGAAGTGCTTGAGTGTGCGAACCAATTGTGCAGTGTAAGACATTTCGTTGTCGTACCAAGAAACTGTCTTAACGAGTTGCTTGTCGCCAACTGTCATTACTTTAGTTTGTGTTGCATCGAAGAGTGAACCGTAAGTGATTCCGACGATGTCAGAAGATACGATTTCGTCTTCAGTGTAACCGTAAGACTCGTTCGCTGCTGCTTTCATTGCTGCGTTGATTTCGTCAACAGATACAGTTTTCTCAAGAACTGTTACGAGCTCTGTGAGTGAACCTGTAGCAACTGGTACACGTTGTGCCGCACCGTCAAGTTTACCTTGAAGTTCTGGGATAACGAGGCCGATTGCTTTAGCCGCACCAGTTGTGTTCGGTACGATGTTAGCTGCTGCCGCACGCGCACGACGGAAGTCGCCTTTCGGGTGTGGAGCGTCAAGCGTGTTTTGGTCGCCTGTGTAAGCGTGGATTGTTGTCATAAGACCTTCGATGATTCCGAACTGGTCTTGGAGAACTTTAGCCATTGGCGCCAAGCAGTTTGTCGTACATGAAGCACCAGAGATTACTGTCTCTGTACCATCGAGGATGTCGTGGTTTGTGTTATAAACGACAGTCTTCATATCACCTGTAGCTGGAGCCGAGATGACAACTTTTTTCGCGCCAGCTTTCAAGTGAAGCTCCGCTTTTTCTTTGTCTGTGAAGAATCCAGTACATTCGAGTACGATGTCAACACCGAGCTCGCCCCATGGAAGTTCTTCTGGGTTACGGTTAGCAAGTGTGATGACTTTCTCGCCGTTTACGAGGAAGTGATCGTCGTGTACTTCAACGTCTCCGTCGAAACGACCTTGAGTCGTGTCGTACTTGAGAAGGTGAGCAAGCATCTTCGTGTCAGTCAAGTCGTTGATTGCAACAACTTCGATTCCTTCGTTTTTGATGATCTCGCGGAATGCCAAACGACCAATACGTCCAAATCCGTTAATACCAACTTTTACTGCCATAGTTAATTTCCTCCTTAGGGTAGAAGCTATTTATTGAAGAGCCAACGGGGGTCAACTCTTTAATAACGAGTTAATAATTCTGTTGCCGCACCTTCGTCTGTGACGAGGATGATGTTCGGCGTGTGTTTCGCATATGCGGCGATCGCCTGTGCTTTCGACTTTCCTCCGGCGACAGCGATGACGGTGTCCATGTCGTCGAGCTCCTCCAATTGGATCCCGACCGTCTTGACCCGGTGCACGATTTCACCTTCCGCGTTGAAATAATATCCGAACGCTTCGGCGACGGCATCGTGCCGTTCGATCATCCGCAAATGCTCTGGTGACGCGTGACGGCGTTTCGCCATCGTTTCCGCCTCACCAATTCCATGTACCACAATTCGCGCCGCTCTAATCATTTCCAGTACATTTTTAATGCTAGGTTCCTCCACCATCCGCTCGAATGTCTCTTGCGAAACCTCGTCCGGAATGTGGAGTAAATGATAGTCGGCATGGGCGCGGTCGGCCATCCGAGAACAGACGGTGTTCGCCTGTAACTCGAGCGTCTCTCCGAGTCCACCGCGTGCCGGCACGAAATGCATCGGCCGTTCTTTTTTATCGGGCGACATCATGGCCGCAACCGATGCCATCGTCGTCCCGCCTGTGACCGCGATGATATTGTCGTCCGGTGCCAGTCTCGCTTTCAGTTGCGTGACGGCGGCCCGACCGATATCTCGCTGGACCCAGAACGTCTCGTCGGAATCACCCGGTACGATGACGACTTGGCGAACGCCTAGTTTGCGCTCGAGTTCTCGTGCAACTTCCGAGATGCCTAGGATCTCTCCCATGACCTCGTGCAAGTCCCGGAGAACGTTTCGGCCCGATTCCGTAAGGGAAATACCTTGAGTAGCGACCATCAATAGACCTTGGTCTTTCAAGAAGTCGACTTCTCGTCTTAGGATTCGTTCCGTCAGCCCGAGGCTTGTGGCCAATGTCCTGCGGCCGATCGGCTGCATCAAACGGACATAATGTAAGATATCGTAACGATGTCGGAGCGTATCGAGCATGTCGGGAACGATTTGCTTCTGAACTTGAATCAGCTGCTGGATCATACTCATTCCCCCTCGACTTAAAGCATGGACAATTTTTGTCCCACTTTTATATTTGCGTCCCACCGCTACGACTTCATCTTATCAATCACCTTTCCGTCTTGCAACCCCTTCAAACGTTTTTTTTCGATGTAAGCGTATACTTAACAAAATCTTCAACTTTACTGTCATCGTATCGACCTTGACTAATGACACGCCCCTCGTGTAAGACGACAGGGATCTCAAACAAGTACTTCGCTTCAAGTTCTTCGTTGCCGGTGATGTCGATCTGCTCGAGCTCGAACGGATAGTCTTCCATGAGCCATTCGAGCATGACGAGCGCCTCCTCGCAGAGCGAACAGTTAGCACGGCGGTATAACGTCAGGACCATGTCAGTCCCCTCCTTTCCATAGTTGTCGTTCCCGCTCTCGCGAGTTTCCAAAACCGAGCGCCTCCCGATAGTTCGCCACGGTCCGTCGTGTCACCGTATAGCCGAGCCTTGCCAGCTCGCGCATGAGTGCGGCATCGCTCAGCGGCGACGTCTCTTGTTGAATCAGTTTGGCGAGTGCCTTCTTCACCATGAACGGCGATTGCCCATGCGTCGCCCGGACGAAAAAGTGACGCCACGCCATCACGCCGCCTTCGGTCGTCACGTACTTGCCTTGAATCGCCCGGCCGACGGTCGACTCGTGCTTGCCGATTTGTTCGGCGACTTCTTTTCGCGTCAACGGGTGCAAGATGAGCTTCCCGTCCAACCAATCGCGTTGGCGTTCGGCGATGACGGCCCATACCAATCGAAGCGTCGCGTTCCGCATCTCGAGCGTCTCATGCCACCATTTTGCCTCGCGATCGTCCCCGACCCGAGCCGCATCGAGCGTCGGGCTGAACCATGTCGTCACGAGCTCACCGTCACGACGGACGACTTCAAGTTCCGGAACGACGTGTTCGGTTCCTTCATATAATAATGGCGTCTTCGGGAGTGTCGCTACGATACGCGTCACCCGTTCGTACTCGGCATCCGAGATGTCGAGTCGTCCCGGGATGTCGTCAAGGTGCGCGTCGAGCGCCTCGAACACGTCCAAGACGAGTGGATCGTCATGTTCAATCGCATGCCGATATTGGCAGTCGTGCTCATTCTTTGCCCCGATCCCTGTCGGTTCTAGAAACAAGAGCGCCTGGCGCGCCGCCTCAATGTCCGCCACATCGACCTCGAAACGATGGGCGAGCACGAAGTCGCTCTCCGGTAGTAGACCGCGATGGTCGAGCGCGAGGACGAGCCGTTTCTGGAGCGAACGCTGGGACTCGGTCCCGCTCCCTTCCTCGATTTGCTCGAACAATCGCTCCTCGAACCCACTAGCCGTATCGGCCACCCATTCGACCGCACCGCTCCCCGTGGCGATGCATGGATTGCGTCGAGCCAATCGGCCGAGCTGAAAGGCGATCGCGGTCCGGTCCGCCTCGAGAATCGGCAGCCGCCGAACCATGTCCTGGGTCAGCTGTTGTGTTTGAAGTTGTTGTTGTTCTTGCCGTTGCATCGGTCACACCCCTCTCGCTTCCTATTGTATCGAACAGCGGGAAATCGCGCTCAAAAAAAAGTGAGCCGAACAGGATTGCTTTTTTAAAAAAACAAATGTATAATAAATCGTGTCAGAGAACATGCACCCGTAGCTCAGGGGATAGAGCACTGGTTTCCGGTGCCAGGTGTCGGGAGTTCGAATCTCTCCGGGTGTATCACAGCAAGAGGTCAGGCATATGCCTGGCCTCTTTTGTCGTTTTAGAATCGTCAAACCGTGGAATAGGTCAAAAACGATGACTATCGTTTGACCAACATTGACTATAGCGGTATGATATGTTTACAACCTACATAAAGGAGGCAGATTCAATGTTAATTCCAACAGTTATCGAACAAACAGGTCGCGGGGAACGCGCGTACGATATTTACTCACGCTTGCTCAAGGACCGCATCATCTTGCTCGGAAGTGCAATCGACGACAACGTCGCCAACTCGATTGTCGCCCAGCTTCTCTTCCTTGCAGCCGAGGACCCAGATAAGGACATCTCACTTTACATCAACAGCCCGGGTGGTTCGATCACTTCCGGAATGGCGATTTATGACACGATGAACTTCATCAAGCCGAACGTGTCGACGATTTGTATCGGAATGGCCGCATCGATGGGTGCCTTCTTGCTCCAAGCCGGTGAACAAGGCAAACGCTTCGCGCTTCCAAACGCGGAGATCATGATTCACCAACCGCTCGGCGGTACGCAAGGTCAAGCATCGGATATCAAAATCCATGCCGAGCGCATCATCAAGATGCGTGAGAAATTGAACCAAATCATGGCTGATAACACAGGCCAGCCGCTTGAAGTCATCGAGCGCGACACAGAGCGCGACTACTTCATGTCAGCTGAACAAGCGAAAGACTACGGTCTCATCGACAAAGTCATGACGCGTTAATCCAAAAGTGCCTTTCCCGACTTCGGGAAAGGCACTTCTTTGTTATTGGACGGGCAACCAAATTTCAATCAAGTCGTCGGCTCCGTCTTGTCCATGAATATAGCGCTCAAAATCGAGTGCATCTCGCAACGTTACATCCGGCAATGCTAGAAGTTGATTATATGTCGTAGGGATAGCTGGAATTCCCCCTTCGACCGTGGCGACAAGATACCGTCCTGCCGACAGTTCAACCTGTCTTCCGTCTTTACCTGTCACAGGATTAGTCATCCCTGCTAAATAGGCTTCTTCTTTCGCTAAACAGATGCCATATGATTCGTCTGTTGTCAGCTCTGGTTGCAGTTTTTCCCAAACGAATGGGATTTTGGTGAGTTCGGATACATAGCCGTTTACGATTTTCGGTTGGTCCCACTTCTCATAACGTACTTTCATTGAATCTCCCCCTGTTTGCATCCATTTAATTTGTTGCTCGACTTGTCGCAACGCCTCGATCTCACGTTGAACCTCATCAAGTCTGCTGTCGAGTAACCCGCTCACACTTTCTGCCGCTTGAATTTGTTCGAGCGAGATGCCCATTTGACGTAGTAACTTGATTTCGTTCAGGCGCCTTATTTCTTCCATCCCGTATAACCGATACTGATTCTCTAAACGAGTCGGTTGGACAAGTCCTTTTGCTTCATACCATTTGATTGCTTTAGTGGACAACCCCGTTAGATGGACCACTTTTCCGATTTGAATCATTGGCGTTCCCCCCTTCTCGTTTATCATAAAGCCGGCCGTAGCGGACAGGTCAACATCTTTATTCTTTGACCTCGACCCCGAATACATAGCGGCTATCGCCTTGCGGCCAATCCCCGCCCGTCTCGAATACATAAACGCCCGGCTCGTCTGGCACGACCGGTTCAGCCGGGACAAGTTCCCCATCGACGAGTTGATGGAACGAGGCGTTCGACGGCTCGGCGTGGAACTCGACATCAATCTCGGCACCCGCTTCGACCGGCACGAGCTGCAGGTCATCCGCCTCCGGCAAACCGTGGTCCTCGCATACCGCCTCGCCCCCATCCGACCAACAGTACGTCGACTGTTTCACTTCCGCGGTCACGGTTCCGACCCGGACCGTCGGGAGCGGTGGTTTGACCGACGTCCCCGACTTCCAAAACGAGGTGGCGTATAAAATCCCGCCGACCACGAGCAACCCAATCACGACAATCCATAATACTTTTCGTCTCAACCCGCTCATCCCCTTTGTACGTCTATTCCCCGTTCCACGAAAAAAACGACCCACTTCCGCGAGTCGTCCCGTTCATTTCGGGCGTCGGAGCCCTTTCATCATATAGCCGCCTTTGAAGTCGATTGGATCGAAAGCAACGAGAAACGCTTTCGGTTCATACTCCTCGACCATTTGGCGCAAATCTTTCATCCGTGTCCGCGCTGCCAAGACATCGAGACGATAGCGGATGCCGTCACGTCCCTGACCTTGGTAGTGCGTCACCCCGTAGCCGCTGTCACGCATCTTCTGGATGAGCTCGGCCGGGAACTCTTGCGTATGCACTTGAATCATGTTGTAGCCGATCGCAAGCTTCCGCTCGACGTAACCGCCGACGAGAATCCCAAGCCCGAAGCCGACCGCATAGACGATCATCCCGAGCGTCGTCAAATCTTGGAACACGATGCCGAGCGCGAAGATATAGATAAGCGTCTCAAGCGTACCGAACAGCCCCGCAATCATCGTTTTTCCTTTGACGAGCATGATGGTACGAAGCGTCAGCACCGGTACATAGACGAGTTGTAATACTAGGATGAGCAAGATTTGCCCCATTGGAACGACCTCCATTCGAATTCAATATAACCACTATTCCAAATTTCAGGGCGGGATGCAACCAAAAAAGGCTGACCGGAGTCAGCCTTTCGCGATTATTTGTCTAAGTTATCAACGCTCGTGAGCAGTTCATAGTCTTTACGGATGACCTGATAGATGGCATTCGTGTCGCCTGACAATACTTCTTCGGCCCGCAATTGGTTGAGGAAGAGGCTTGTCGCGAATGTGACGAGGGCGCTTTTCGGGATTCCGATTTGTTTCGCACGCTCCGTGATGACCTGGTCTAAGTCAGCGTCAATCGTGAGCGAGATTCTTTTCTTTGCATTCGACATAATCATGAAGCTCCTTTAAGTTACATTTCTAAAGTCCTATACACAATTGCTAATTATATAGGAAGAATGGTTTTGGCGCAACCAACGTCACGATGAGCTGATTTCTTCACCGTTGCGCACCTTGTCCGCGATCTGGTCGATTTTACGGAGCCGGTGGTTGATTCCTGACTTCGAAATCGGTCCCGTTTCAAGCATCTCGCCGAGTTCTTGGAGCGAGACGTCTTGATGAGTGACTCGGAGTTCGGCGATTTCCCGGAGTTTGACCGGTAAGATTTCGAGTCCGACCGTGCGCTCGAGGAACTTGATGTTCTCGACTTGGCGGAGTGCCGCCCCGACCGTCTTATTCAAGTTCGCCGTCTCACAGTTGACGAGCCGGTTGACCGAGTTGCGCATGTCCTTGATGATGCGTGCATCCTCGAAGTCGAGCATGCCGCGCGTTGCGCCGACGAGTTTCAGGAAGTCCGAGATTTTCTCGCTCTCTTTGATGTAGAGGATATGTCCTTTCTTCCGCTCGAGCGTCTTCGCGTTCAAGCCGAAGCGGTTGGCGAGGTCGCGGAGCGCCTGGTTATGGTTCTCGTACAGGCTGTACACCTCGAGGTGATACGATGACGTCTTCGGATGGTTAATCGACCCGCCGGCGAGGAACGCCCCGCGCAAATACGCCCGGGCCAGATTCTCGTCGCGCGTCATATCCGAGTTGAGCGTCCGAATCATCTCGTAGTTCTCCCCGAGAATCTCGAGGTCCTTCAACATCGTCTCGGCGCGCTGGGCGACCCGGACGATATAGACGTTGTTCTTCTTCAACCGCATTTTCTTCCGTACGAACAAATCGAGATGATGGTCGTACAGCCGTTTCATGAGGGAATAGATTCGGCGTGCGATGGCGGCGTTCTCGGTCGAGACGTCGAGCGTCATCCCCCGCCCTAAGGCGAGCGAGATGACCCCGTTCATCCGGACGAGCGCGGACAGTTCCGCTTTCGCCTCGGCATCGGTCACAACGAGTTGCGTCAGTTCTTTTTTGACGTCAGAGGCAAAGCTCATGTCAGTCCCCTCCTTTCTGTTCAATCACAACTTATTTCAGCTCGAGCTCTTGGAACGAGCGTGGTTTCTTGATGCGCAACACGCGCTGCATGACGAGGCCGGCGATGGCGTCCGAGTCGTGGCGGATGTAATCGCGGTTATAGTCGACGATGTCACCGGCGAGCACGTTCGTGCCATAGTTCCGAAGCTTCTTGCGATCGAAACGGACCTCTTCCGAGCCGTCCTCGAGGTAACGCTCCAAGTAGATGTCCTCGATTGGCTCGTTATTGACGACAATCGTGTCGACCGTCGACTTGCCGAGATACGCCTCAATCGATTTCAAATGCTTCATCGCGTCGTACCCTTTCGTCTCGCCCGGCTGCGTCATGACGTTGCAAATATAGACGACCGGCTTCCCGGAGCGGACGATGGCGTCGCGCACTTCCGGAATCAACAGGTTCGGGATGATACTCGTATATAAGCTCCCTGGTCCGAGCACGATCAAATCCGCGTCCTCAATCGCCTCGACGACACCTGCCGCCGGCTTGATGCCCTCTTCGAGCAAGAATAGGCGTTTAATCGGTTTTTCGACGAGCGGGATTTTCGATTCGCCTTTGACGATCGTCCCGTCCTCGAACTCGGCCGCGAGCGTCATGAGCGTCTCCGTCACCGGGAGCACCTTGCCCTGGGCGTTCAACAGCTGCGACAAGACGTCGACCGCCTTGACGAACGAGCCTTCACAGATGTGCGTCGCCGCCGTCAGCATGAGGTTGCCGAGCGAGTGGCCTTCGAGCCCAAAGCCGCTGTCGAACCGATATTGCAGAATCTTGTCCATGAGCGGTTCGACCTCGGACAAGGCGAGGATGACGTTCCGGATATCGCCCGGCGGTAACATGTGGAACTCATCCCGGAGGCGTCCCGAGCTGCCCCCGTCGTCCCCGACCGTGACGATGGCCGTAATATCGAGCGGATAGTGTTTCAAGCCTCGTACGAGCGTTGAGAGGCCCGTACCGCCACCGATGGCCGTAACTTTTCTGTCGCGTCTCATCTTATTTCTCCTTCGTCGCATGCGCGAGGTCGCGATGGACGGTCTTGACGTTATAGCGCTCCGCGAAATGGGCCGACACTTTCTCGGCGAACGTGATCGAACGGTGCTTACCGCCTGTACAGCCGAAGGCGACGACGACTTGTGTCTTCCCTTCGCGCTTATACTGCGGCAACAGGAATTCGAGCATGTCGATCAGTTTCTTATAGAACGCCCGCGCCTCGGGGTGCGACATGACGTAATTCTGGACTTCTTCCGTCTGCCCGGTGAGCGGACGGAGCTCCGGGATATAGAACGGGTTCGTGATGAAACGGACGTCGAACAACAAATCGATATCGAGCGGGACGCCGTGCTTGAACCCGAACGACATGAAGTTGACCGTGAACGGGATCCGTTCCTCGTTGAATTGGAGCAAGATGCGGTCTTTGAGCATCTGCGGCTTCAAGTCGGTCGTATCATAGAGCGTATGGGCGCGGTCCCGGAATCCTTCGAGCAACGAGCGCTCGAGACCGATGCCGACGAGCGGCGCGTCTTCCGGGGCGAGCGGATGCGACCGGCGCGTCTCTTTATAGCGACGTACGAGCACTTCGTCCCGTGTGTCGAGGTAGAGCAAGTGCGGATGCACGTTCTTCTGTTCCAAATCGTCGATGACGATGAACAGGCTGTCGATGAAGTCACGCGTGCGCGTATCGATGGCGACGGCGATTTTCGGTCGGACCGAGCTGATGACGTCAATCAATTGCGGCAATAGCACCGGCGGCAAGTTATCGACACAAAAATAGCCGAGGTCCTCAAAGCTGTTCATCGCGACCGATTTCCCGGCCCCGCTCATCCCGCTGATGATAATCAATTCTTCTAATCCTTTAAAGTCTTCCATGTCACTGACGCCCCCTTAAAATTGACAACCGAGCCGTGTGTGTAGCTCTCTTCTGTCTTTAGTATAACGAACGCCTGAAAAAAAGAGAAGGGATTGCGGTCGCCCGCAATCCCTTCTGTCTCTAGTCACGCGTTTTGTTCGTGCAACGCCTCGAGGAGTCCCTCGATATAATGTTGCGCGTTTTGAGCAGCGATCGATCCGTCGTTCGTCGCGGTGACGACTTGACGGAGCGTCTTGTCGCGAACGTCTCCGGCTGCGAAAATCCCAGGGATTGTCGTCTCCATCGCTTCGTTCGTGACGATATAGCCTTGCTCGTTCGTGATGCCGAGGTCTTTGACGAAACCAGTGATCGGGTTCATGCCGATATAGATGAACACGCCGTCGATCTCATGGTCCGACTCGGTCCCGTCGACCGTGCTGACGAGACGCGCCCCACCGACTTTTCCATCTGCTTCCACGATCTCTTTGAGCGTGTGGTTCCAGATGAAGTCGATTTTCGGGTTGTCGAACGCCCGTTTTTGAAGAATCTTTTGCGCGCGAAGCTCGTCGCGACGGTGGACGATCGTGACTTTGTCAGCGAAGCGCGTCAAGAACACGCCTTCTTCGACTGCCGAGTCACCGCCACCGATGACGAACAAGTTCTTGCCTTTGAAGAACGCTCCGTCACAGACCGCACAGTACGAGACACCGCGGCCGCCGAGCTCTTCTTCGCCCGGGACACCGATTTTCTTGTATTGCGCGCCTGAGGCGAGAATGATCGCCCGCGCTTTATAGTCGCGGTTGTGGGCGTGGACGACTTTATACTCTGTCTCGTCCGAGATGCTTTGGACGTCGCCATAGGCGTACTCCGCACCGAACACTTTCGAGTGGTCGAACATTTTTTGAGACAAGTCTGGGCCAAGGATGCTGTCATAGCCCGGATAGTTTTCGATATCTTCCGTGTTCGCCATCTGTCCACCTGGGATGCCGCGTTCGATCATAAGTGTCGATAAGTTGGCACGCGACGCGTAGAGTGCCGCCGTCATTCCGGCTGGGCCGGCCCCGATGATAATGACGTCATAGATTTTTTCTTCTGTCATAATGATTCCACCTCTGCATGAAATTGATTGACTTCAGTATAAGAAACCTAGGGAGGTATCGTCTATCTTTATGCTTGTTCGAGTGTCTGTTTGAACGAACGGATCGTCTCCGTGAGCGTCGCGACATCGATACCGAACGCGTCGGCACAGTCGTCGAGGACGAGAGCGTCCCGTTTCGCATAGAACATCCAGACGAGGGCAGCGGCCGATGCCGTTGTGTCCTCGAATGATGCACCGGCGAGCAGCAAGAGCGCGAACCGTTCATAAAAGTCGCCGTCGAGGCTCATCTGTTCTGCTTCCGACACTTCCGTCTCGGCGAGCAGGAGCGCGTCATACGCCCGAGCGATGCGGACGTCGCCTGTGAACGGGGCCTGGCAAATCTCGGCGCGGCACTTCTCGGCGAACGCGATTACCGTCTCGTTGTCGGTGATGCCGCTCGTCAATGCGAGCGCTTCGAACGCCTCGTCATCGGCGAGCTTCGAGATGATTCGGATAATCTCGATTCGAGCCGCGTCTTCTTCTTGGCGCAATCCTTGAACGAGCGCCGAACGGAACTCGAGATTGTCGCGGATGTCGTACGGGCTCTTCTCTTCGAATCGTTTCAACTCGTCACTGTTCAAATAGGTAGCCGCTTCTTCAAGACGCCCGGTCTTGTAGGCGGATACGCTGAGCCAATGCCCGAACAGTGAATCCCCACGGAATCCGCGTTCCTTCAACAGGCGGAGTTCTTCGTACGCGCGGTCATATTGACCGACGAGCGCGAGCGTCGTGGCGAGTTTGTAGCGTAAATCGAACTGGAGCGGACGGACACGTGTCAGCGGGACCGACAGTTGGAGCGCCGCGTCCGATTGTCCGGCTTCATGCAGCAACAGAATCGTGTTCAAGAGCGCATGCAAGTTGCCCGGGTTCTCATCGAGCACGTACTCGAGCGTCTCGAACGCCGCTTCATCGTTGCCGAGATAAAAATTGACGACGGCCAAGTTGTTGAACGCCGGCCAAAAGCGCGGATAGCGATCGATTAACCGTTCGAGCGTCGACTTGGCTGCGAACAGGCGGCCTTTGTCGATATGCTGTTGGGCCTCGGTGTGCCACGTGATCAGCTCGTCTTCCTCGTCATCCTCGAGTTCTTGTTCGAGTTCAATCAGTTCTAACAGGGATTGGACCGAGTCCGCGTAGCGTCCGTGTGCCTCGACTTCGAGGTAGCGGTTTGCATACATCGCTGCTTCTTCATATAAAGAGATATAGGCGCAGTTGCTCGCAAGGTGATATAAGGCCTCTGTTGACGTTTCATCGAGTTCAAGCACCCGTTTCCACACGTCATTGGCGTGGTAGATCTCCCCTACTTCAAATAACAGTTCAGCGTACTGTTTGTGATAGTCGACGCGGTGGGCTGCAGCGGCAGTGGCTTCAGCCATGAAAAAAGTCGCTTCATCTAGGCGACCTTCACGTAACGCACGACGACCTCTATAGTAGTGGAGCTCCGCGGCGAGCGGAGATTCTGGTTCGGGTAGCGTCATTACTGCTTCATAGTTCGCTTCCATATTCTAAATCCTCCACATCATCTCTAAATCTTTTTTTAGTTGCAGGGTTAAGAATACCGCACTCATTCAGTGAGGGCAACTGAAAAACTTAAAAAAAATCGGGACTATATTCCTTCTATAATGAATATATTTTGCTAGGTCCACTAAATGCTTTTTGACAAAAATATGAGGGTTTTGTGTCAGCGCCCACAGACACAAAAAAGCGGCATCCCCTTTAAAAAAAGTGATACCGCTCTAGTAATTTTATGAGGACGGACATGTCTTGATCTCAAAATGATTTCGCGCTAAATTGTGTCTATTTTGTGTCGACGGTTTGGAGCTTTGCGCCAACGACGCGCTCTCCGGGCAGGACGTCGCGATGCACGACGGCACCGGCACCGATGACGGCCCGGTCGCCAATCGTGACGCCAGGAAGGATCGTCACGTTCGCCCCGATCAACACCTCGTCCCCAATGCGGACATCCCCGATCCGGTACTCGTCCACGAGGTACTCGTGACAGAGAATCGTCGAATTGAACCCGATGACCGTATTACGGCCGATCGAGATTCGCTCCGGGAACATGACGTCCGGTGTCACCATGAGGGCGAGCGCGCTATACTCGCCGATTTCCATGCCGAGGAACGTCCGGTACAACCAGCGTTTCGCTTTGACGGATGGGGAGTAGCGGCCGATCAAGACGACGGTCGTGTTCTTGAAGACGCGCAGGAAGCGGATCGTCCGATACATCTGCCAGAGCGGGTTCGGCCCGTCGAGACGAAACCGTTCCGTCTTACGCATGGATCGTGACCTCGTCGAGCCACGCCTCGAAATGTTCCATCGAGTCGATGATGACGTCCGGCTCGAGCGCTTCTAAGAACGCACGGCCTTTGAGCGCCCATCCGACGGCGACTGTCTTCGTGCCGGCGTTTTTGCCGCTGAAGATGTCCGTGTCGTTGTCTCCGACCATGACGGCGCGGTCCGCCGTCGACCCGAGCGCGTGGAGCGCCCGCTCGACCGGTTCGGCGTGCGGTTTCTCATGAATGACATCGTCGGCCGTGATGACGACGTCGAACAAGTGGTCGATGTTGAACAAGCGCAATCCTTGCTCGACGACGGGACGGCCTTTCGACGTGACGACGCCCATCTTGAAGCCTTTGGCGTGAAGGCGGTACAGCCCTTCGATCACACCCGGATATTCGGCGACGAGCTGGTCGTGCATCGCGATGTTGAAGCTGCGATAGAACGCCTGCATCTCTTTCCATTCCGGCTCATTGAGCGCTTTGAACGACTTCTCGAGCGTCGGTCCGATGAACGGGAAGATGTCCTCGTCGCGATACGTCTCGTCCGGGAAGTAATACCCGAGCGTGTGACGGAAGCTCGCGATGATGAGCGGGTTCGTATCGAGCAACGTACCATCCAAATCGAATAGAAGTGTATCCATCAATCAAACAGTCCTTTCTCTGAAGGGTCGTCGTATCGTTTCGCTTTGCGGCGGACGACCATCATGACGACACCGAACACGATCATCGCGATCGAGACGAGTTGTGCCGTCCGCAGGTCGCCGGCCATCAAGCTATCGGTCCGCAGTCCTTCGATATAGAAGCGACCGATCGAGTACCAGACGAGATACGACAAGAAGATATAGCCGCGCGGCGGGTTACCGACCATACGCCATACGACGAGCAAGATGACGCCGATGATGTTCCAGACGCTCTCGAACAGGAACGTCGGTAAATAGTAGGCTCCGTCGATATACATCTGGTTGACGATCCAGTCCGGGAGGAACAGCGTCTCTTTCAAGACACGGCTCGTCGTCTCGGCCCCGTGCGCCTCTTGGTTCATGAAGTTGCCCCAGCGTCCGACCGCCTGTCCGAGGAGAAGCGACGGTGCGAGGATGTCCGTGATTTTCCAGAACGACATCGACTTGCGCATGCAATAGATGACGACGACGAGCAGCGCCCCGAAGATGGCCCCGTGAATGGCGATGCCGCCTTGACGGATGTCGATGATTTGACCGAGGTTCTGACTATAGTAGTCCCATTGGAAGGTGACATAGTAAATCCGGGCAAAGACGATACTGATCGGAATCGACCAGATGATGACGTCGACGACCCGTTCTGAATCGTAATTGAGTCGTTTCGCTTCGAACAAGGCGAGAACGAGGCCGAGCATCGCCCCGAAGGCGATAATCATGCCGTACCAATAAATCGGGAGCGACCCGATTTCAAACGCGACGCGGTCAAATGTTGGCTCTACCATTATTCCACGTCCCCTTCGTTGTCATGGATAGCGTTCGCGAGCCGTTCCGCGAACTCTTCGGCCGTGTTGATGCCCATGTTCTGCAGGCGGTAGTTCATCGCCGCGACTTCGACGATGACGGCCAAGTTACGTCCCGGACGGACCGGAATCGTCAAAATCGGCACTTCACTGTCGATGATTTTCATCGTGTTGTGATCGAGCCCGACGCGGTCATACACTTTGCCCGCATCCCAGTTCTCGAGGTTGATGATCAAGCTGATTTTCTTGTGGGAACGGACGGCGCCGGCGCCGAACAACGTCATGACGTCGATGATACCGATTCCGCGAATCTCGAGCAAATGGCGAATCAGCTTCGGCGCTGAACCGACGAGCAATTGGTCCCCAGTCTGGCGAATCTCGACCGAGTCGTCGGCGACGAGGCGGTGGCCTCGCTTGACGAGTTCGAGGGCTGTCTCGGATTTCCCGACGCCGCTCTGCCCTTTGATAAGGACACCGACACCGTAGATATCGACGAGCACGCCGTGCATCGCCGTCATCGGTGCAAGTTCCATCTCGAGGAAGTTCGTGATTTGCGACTCGATCGACGTCGTCATCGCGTTCGTGCGCATGAGCGGTACGTTCGCCGCCTCGGCTTCCTGTTCAATCTCTTTCGGGATGTCGAAGCCGCGCGTGATGAGGATGCCCGGTGTCAATTCCGTGCATAAAATCTTCGCCCGCTCGCGGCGGCTCTCTTCCGACAAGCTCGCATAAAACGTGAGCTCCGTCTTCCCGAGCACTTGAAGCCGATTTTTCGCATAGTGGGTATAGTAGCCGGCAAGGACGAGTCCCGGTCGACTGAGGTCCGGTGTGGCGACGGGACGGTGAAGTCCCTCTTCCCCGGCGATGACTTGAAGTTTGAAGCGCTCAACGAGTTGAGCCGTGCGTACGATATTTTGCATGAGTAATCTGCCCCTTTCACGCTCATTATTGTATCATAGCTCTTCTTCAGAAGCGTCAACGAAAGTGAGCCGAAGCGTGTCGAAAAAATGGGGTGAAACTAAATTGTGGCAAATCCGTAGAACGGGTATAGACGAATAGGGAGGTGAAATGAAATGAATTCACTATTTTGGATTGCCATTGTCTTTATTTTTATCGTCGGGATCGCGGCGCTCGTCTACTTGGTCAAGTCACTGTTTGACATGTGGCGCGAGTATGCCGCGACAAAGAACGAGACGGTGCTGCTCTTGTTCATCTTGAACATCGTCGGCTTGTTCTTGTCCGGGTCGCTCCTATCGATGATCGTCGCCATCATCTTCTATTGGAACCGGTCGAAGTCGATGCGGAACCTCGGGATTTTCTTGCTCATCGCCGGACCGGTCCTTTTTATCTTGTTCATCATCGGCTCATTCACGCTGTATGACGGTCAAATGATGGATTGGGAACAGATGGAGTATCAAATGAATCTATGACATGACAAAAACCCGGAGGCAATCGCCTTCGGGTTTTCGATTGGATTTATCATTCGCCCGGCAAATAGCCGATCACGGTATCCGACTCCGGTGCGACTAAAATTGTCGGGACACCGACGCTGCTGTTCGGGTCCGCTTCGAACGAGACGGCGAGCGCTTCGGTGCCCGCATACACATCGTCCAACAATTCATAGCCGTCATCGACCGTGACACGGTCCACCTCGGCACTTGCTCCCGCATCGAGTGCAGGTTCTTGCCAGTTGCGCGCGGTAACATATGCCCAGGCGACGACGATTGCCTCATCGTCAACCGGCTCATTCCCATTGACGATGCGCTGTTCGTCGTCACATCCGCTGAGCAACAGTACCGCAATCATCATCCATCCGTACGAGGACACGAATCGCCTCATCCCGTCCCTCCTCATCTATCAAGTTGAAACAAACCCGAAGGCGAGAGGCCTTCGGGTAGTTGGTCATTGCTGATGGAACGGGTTGTTCAAGTCGGCCGGATTGACCGGGTCGACCGGGTCGATCGGTTCCACCGGTTCATGCTTGTCCTCTTCGAGGAACGTCGACGGCGTGTGGAGCGAGCCGTGCTCGAGGTCAATCGTACCGGTACGTGTTCCGGCCTCGACTTCGATGCGCGGGGTCTGACCGCGTCCCGACAAGAATTCAAGACGACGCTGGGCGACGTCTTTCCGGTCACGGATCAACTCGAGCTCGTCCAAGTTACAGTGGAGACCACCGAAGTTCGTCTCGAGTTCCCCTTCCACCTCGACGCCGTGCGGCAAGACGAGGCGGATGTTGCCGGCGAGCGAGACGAGCTCGAACTTGGCCGGGCGGGCCGTCGCGAGTTCGGCCCGGATATTCCCGTTGCCGGTCTTGAGCGATGCCTTGTCATATTTCCCGTTCACGATGACGGCACCGTTGCCGGTCCGGACGTGGACGAGTTCTGACTCGACCGCTTCGACCTCGACCGTGCCGTTCCCCGTATTAAGGAGCAGCTCTGAGGCGTGCACATCATGGAGCACGACCCGGCCGTTCGCCGTCTGGATGCGAACGCTCTCGACGTCGAGGCCGTCCGCGCGGACTTCCCCGTTGAGCGTCTGCACGTGCAGGTGATCGAAATGATGATGCGGGACGTACAGTTCGACGTGGGCCCGGACGAGCTTATCACGGAGCGACACGACGAGACGGTCGCCGATGACCGAGTGTTTGACCGCCGATTGGAGCTGTTCGAGTGCCTTGTCCGCGTCTTGTTGACGGAGCGGACGGCCGGTGACGATCAGTTCGCACTCGTCGTTGTCGGACGAGACGATTGTCGCCGAGGCATTGAACAAGTCGAGCGAGATGTCTTTCCCGGTAAACGGGAACGATTTCGAATATGTCACTTCCGGTCCGAAGTTCGAGCTGAACGTGAAGTCGCTGTCACGAAGTTTCGTCACGAGTCCTTCGACGGCCGACGTCAGTTTCGTCGTGAGCGACTCGACCGAATACGCATCGACTTTCTCCGTCTCTTGACGTTCCTCGAGCGCTTGGACGCGCTCAGGTTCGAGCCGTTCCAGTCGTTCGAGTTGGGTCATGCCCTCTTCAATCGTCAGCTCTCCATCTTTCACTTGCTGGAGAATCAGTTCACGCATTTCTTGTTTCACTGTTCGTTTCCCCCTTCGATTTGGTTACACGTCAATCATGTTCCCGTTTCTCATCATTTCTATACCTTACTTCCGTTTTCCTGCTTTTGGTTTCGCTCGGGCCGAATCCCGTTCTAACACCGGCTTCAAATACTTGCCCGTATACGAGGCTGCCACTTCAGCGACTTCTTCCGGAGTCCCGGTCGCGACGATTGTACCGCCACCGTCGCCGCCCTCAGGTCCGAGGTCAATCAAGTAGTCGGCCGATTTGATGACGTCGAGGTTATGCTCGATGACGAGCACCGTGTCCCCGTTCTCGACGAGGCGTTGCAGCACTTTCAACAGACGAGCGATGTCGTCGACGTGAAGACCCGTCGTCGGCTCGTCCAAGATGTAAATCGTCTTCCCGGTCGAACGTTTATGGAGCTCGGAGGCGAGCTTGACGCGCTGCGCTTCCCCACCGGACAGTTCCGTCGCCGGTTGTCCGAGTTTCATATAACCGAGACCGACGTCAAAGATCGTCTGGATCTTGCGCTTGATTTTCGGAATCTTGTCAAAGAAGTCGAGCCCTTCCTCAATCGTCATATCGAGCACGTCGGCGATCGTCTTACCTTTGTACTTCACTTCGAGCGTCTCACGGTTATAGCGTTTCCCGTGACACACTTCACACGGGACGTAGACGTCCGGCAAGAAGTGCATCTCGATCTTGATGATCCCGTCCCCGCGGCACGCCTCACAGCGTCCGCCCTTGACGTTGAAACTGAAGCGCCCTTTCTTATAGCCGCGCATCTTCGCCTCGTTCGTCGACGCGAACACGTCACGGATATCATCGAATACACCGGTATATGTCGCCGGGTTCGACCGCGGCGTCCGTCCGATCGGTGACTGGTCGATATCGATGACTTTGTCGATATGGTCGAGTCCTTCAATCTTCTTATGCTTCCCTGGTTTCGCCTTGGCCCGGTTGATGTGATGAGCGAGCGATTTATACAGAATCTCGTTGATGAGCGTCGATTTCCCGGAACCGGAGACGCCGGTGACGGCGATGAACATACCGAGCGGAATCGAGACGTCGACCCCTTTCAAGTTGTTCTCTTCCGCCTTCAAAATCTTCAAGAAACGCTCGTCCGGCACTTTCCGTTCGGCCGGGAGCGGGATGAACTTCTTACCAGACAAGTATTGGCCTGTTAGCGATTTTCTGTTCTTCATGAGCTGTTTCGGCGTCCCGGCGGCGATGACTTCTCCGCCGTGTTCGCCGGCACCCGGTCCGATGTCGATCAAATAATCGGCTGCCATCATCGTGTCCTCGTCGTGCTCGACGACGATGAGCGTGTTACCGATGTCACGCATCTGTTTGAGCGTCGCGATCAAGCGGTCGTTGTCACGCTGATGCAATCCAATCGACGGTTCATCGAGGACGTATAGGACGCCCGTGAGCCGTGAGCCGATTTGCGTCGCGAGACGAATCCGCTGCGCTTCTCCACCCGAGAGCGTCCCGGCGGCGCGTGACAACGTCAAATAGTCGAGACCGACGTTGTTGAGGAAGCTGAGCCGTTCGCAAATCTCTTGCAAGATGAGACGGGCGATGGCGATATCTTTCTCGCTCAACTCTGTCATGATTGAGTCGAACAACTTGATGGCGTTGACGACGGACAGTGAGGTCACTTGCCCGATATGGTGGCCCGTGATTTTGACGGCGAGCGTCTCTTCTTTCAACCGATAACCGCTACATGTCGGACAAGCGTGTGTCGCCATGTACGTCTCCATCTGTTCACGGATATAATCGGACGTCGTCTCTTTATAGCGGCGCTCGATGTTGCGGAGCACCCCTTCGAAGAAGATCGTGTTCGTCCGGACTTGTCCGAAATCGTTCTCGTAACGGAACAAGAACGACTCTTCGTCCGTCCCGTGCAAGACGAGGTCTTGGTCACGCTTCGACAGACGTTCGAACGGCACGTCCATGTCGATGTCAAAGTGTTTGCACATCGAGGCGAGCAGTTGCGGATAATATTGCGAGCTTGTCGGCTGCCAGGCGACGACGGCGCCTTCCTTCAGCGTCTTCGACGGGTCCGGGATAACGAGTTCCGGGTCGACATCAAGCTTCGTACCGAGCCCGTCACACGTCGGACAGGCACCGAACGGCGAGTTGAACGAGAACATACGCGGCTCGAGTTCGCCAATGGAGAAGCCACAAATCGGACAAGCGTGATGTTCGCTGAACAGGAGCTCGGTGCCGTCCATCTTGTCGATGATGGCTCGGCCGTCGGCGAGGCGAAGCGCCGTCTCAAGTGAATCAGCAAGACGGCCTTCGACGTCAGGGCGGACGACGAGGCGATCGACGACGACCTCGATGGAATGTTTCTTGTTCTTATCGAGCTCGATCTCATCGGTCAGTTCGATTGTCTCGCCATTGACACGAACGCGGACGAACCCTTCCTTTTTGAGCGAGTCGAACACTTTGACGTGCGTCCCTTTGCGGCCCGAGACGATTGGCGCCAGGATTTGCAGGCGCGTCTTCTCCGGCAGTTCCATCACTTGGTCGACCATCTGTGAGATGGTCTGGCTCGAGATTTCGATACCGTGACGCGGACAGACCGGTTTCCCGATGCGAGCGAACAAAAGACGTAAGTAGTCATAGATTTCCGTCACCGTTCCGACGGTCGAGCGCGGGTTACGGCTCGTCGTCTTCTGGTCGATCGAGATGGCCGGGCTCAGCCCTTCAATCGTATCGACGTCCGGTTTGTCCATCTGTCCGAGGAATTGACGGGCGTAGGCCGATAGACTCTCGACGTAACGGCGCTGCCCCTCGGCGTAGATGGTGTCGAACGCGAGTGACGATTTACCGGAACCGGACAAGCCCGTCAAGACGACGAGCTGGTCCCGTGGAATATCGATATCAATGTTTTTCAAGTTGTTGACGCGCGCCCCTTTGATGACGATCGCATTTTTCTTTTCAGCCATTTAATTCCCTACCTTCAACTCCAAGATTAAGTCACGCAATTCGGCCGCCCGTTCGAACTGGAGGTCGCGGGCCGCTTGTTTCATTTCTTCTTCTAGCTTGGCGATGGCTTCCTCACGTTCAGCCGGCTTCATCGAGCTGAGTGATTCGAGCACATCCTCCTCGGCGTCGACCGTCGCGCGGATGACGCCGCGTACTTCTTTACGGATCGTCTGCGGCGTGATGCCGTGTTCTTCATTATAGGCTTGTTGAATCGAGCGACGACGATCGGTCTCTTCAATCGCGCGCGTCATCGAGTCGGTCATCTTATCAGCGAACAAGATGACGTGCCCGTTCGAGTTCCGCGCCGCCCGCCCAATCGTCTGAATGAGCGATCGGTCCGAACGGAGGAACCCTTCCTTGTCGGCGTCTAGAATCGTGACGAGACTCACTTCCGGGATGTCTAGTCCTTCCCGCAGTAAGTTAATTCCGACGAGGACGTCGTATTTTCCGAGACGCAGGTCACGGATGATCTCAATCCGCTCGAGCGTCTTGATTTCAGAGTGCATATAGTTGACCTTGATGCCCGCTTCACGCAGATAGTCCGATAAATCCTCGGCCATCTTTTTCGTGAGCGTCGTCACGAGGACGCGTTCGTCCTGTTTGATGCGGTCGCGAATTTGGTCCATCAAGTAGTCGATTTGTCCTTTGATCGGATGAATCTCGATCGTCGGGTCGAGCAGCCCTGTCGGCCGGATGATCTGTTCGATCATGTGCGGGGTATGCTCGAGCTCGAACGGACCTGGTGTCGCCGAGATAAAGATCGCTTGCGACAACTTCTTCTCGAACTCGTCGAACTTGAGCGGACGGTTATCTTTAGCTGAAGGCAGGCGGAACCCGTGGTCGACGAGCACTTGCTTCCGGGCCTGGTCACCGTTATACATGCCGCGTACTTGCGGGAGCGTCACGTGCGACTCATCGGCGACGAGTAGGAAGTCTTTCGGGAAGTAGTCGATGAGCGTGTACGGCGTCGCCCCTGCCTCGGTCAAGTTCAAATGACGCGAATAGTTTTCGATGCCTGAACAGTAGCCCATCTCACGCATCATCTCGAGGTCATAGTTCGTTCGCTGTTCGAGACGCTGGGCTTCAAGCAGTTTGCCTTCCTCGCGGAACTTCGCGAGCTGTTGTTCGAGCTCGGCCTCGATGTTGACGATCGCTTTTTGCAGCTTCTCGTCGCGGGTGACGAAGTGGGACGCCGGGAAGATTGAGACGTGCTCGCGGTCGGCGATAATCTCGCCGGTGAGCGGGTCCATCTCGCGGATGCGATCGATTTCGTCTCCGAAGAACTCGACGCGCAAGCATTGTTCGTCGCGTGACGCCGGGAAAATCTCGACGACGTCACCTCGGACACGGAAACGGCCGCGCTGGAAATCGATATCGTTCCGTTCATATTGGATGTCGATCAGTTTGCGAAGCATCTGGTCGCGCCCCATCTCTTTCCCGACACGGAGACTTATGACGAGACTGTTATATTCTTCCGGGTTACCGAGACCGTAAATACAGGAGACGGAAGCGACGATGATGACGTCGTCGCGCTCGAACAAGGCCGATGTCGCCGAGTGGCGGAGTTTATCGATTTCATCGTTAATCGAGGCGTCTTTCTCGATGAACGTGTCGGTCGACGGCACGTACGCCTCCGGCTGATAGTAGTCATAATAACTGACGAAGTATTCGACGGCATTGTTCGGGAAGAACTCTTTGAACTCGGAGTAGAGCTGTCCGGCGAGCGTCTTGTTGTGGGCCAAGACGAGCGTCGGCTTCTTCACTTCTTGGATGACGTTTGATACGGTGAACGTCTTCCCTGTACCGGTCGCCCCGAGCAACGTCTGATATCGGTCGCCGCGATTGATTCCTTCGACGAGCTGACGAATCGCTTCCGGTTGGTCGCCGGCCGGCTTATATTCTGATTGTAAGTCAAACGGAACGCTAATCTTATCCATGTATATTCCTCGCTTTCTGTACCTTGCATAGTACCTTGATTATATCACATACACGAACAAATATTCGCTTCTGACATGCTTCCCAAATCGTTCCGCTTTTCGTTATCATGGAGAGTGAATCTAAACAGAAACGAGTTGGTCGTCATGTGGTCGCTTCTCTTTATCCCGCTCGGTGCCATTGTCGGCGCCTTGTCCGGATTTTTCGGCATCGGCGGCGGTGTCATCATCGTCCCGGTGCTGCTCTTTAGTGGATACTCGGCGGCCGAGGCCGTCGCTACGTCGCTCTTGTTCGTCGTCGGGACGAGCCTGTCCGGCGCCAAGAAACATACATCGCTCGGCAACGTGTCCTGGTCGACAGGCATCACGGTCGGTTTGGCCGGTGCCGTCACGGCGCAACTGTCGAGCCGGCTTGTCCTCTCGATCTCGGGGACATACGACTGATTGCTTAACCTATTTTATCTGGCTATCCTATCTTATTTTGCCGTTACGCTATTAAAGAAAACATCGAAACCGCAGAAGCCGAAAAAATCATCGCTGCTTGCCGCCCTCGTCATCGGGATGATGGCCGGACTGTTGTCGGCTCTGCTCGGCATCGGTGGCGGCTTCATCATCGTCCCGCTCCTCGTCAGTTGGCTCGACTTCTCGACGCATCGCGGGGTCGGGACGAGCCTGGCCGCCGTCCTGTTCATCTCGCTTGGCGGACTCGTCGGCTATCTCCCGTCGCTGTCGCTCGACTATATGACACCGCTCGCGTTGGTCGTCGGGGCGTTCATCGGGGCCCCACTCGGCGCTTCGCTCACGAATCGTTATCACGATAAAGAGATTTCCACCCGGCTCGCCTGGTTGTATGTGGCCGTCATCGTCTCGATCGCGCTCGACCTCGGTGCCGCCCTCTACGCGCCGCTTGCATACGTCAGTTTGGCGATCCTGCTCGCTTTTCTTGTCGGGATTGGACTCGACTTCAGACGGCGTATTGTCAATCAAAACCACTTTTCATAAGAAAAGTGGCTTTTTTTGCATATTCGGTTTTGAAACGCTTACATTTGGGGCATATAATGAAGTGGTAAGCCAAATTTAATATGGAAGGAAGGGAGTATCACATGTCAGCATTCGTCAGCGAAATTATTGGTACAATGCTACTCATCTTGCTCGGTAACGGTGTCGTCGCCGGCGTCGTCCTCCGTCATTCGAAAGCGGAGAACGCAGGTTGGGTCGTCATCACGTTCGGTTGGGGCTTCGCCGTTATGATCGGGGTATACGCAGCCGGAATTTATGGAGGGGCGCACTTGAACCCTGCCGTCACGGTCGGGCTCGCGACAGCAGGCTCATTCCCTTGGGCTGATGTGCCAGCCTACATCTTGGCACAGTTTATCGGGGCGTTCATCGGGGCCGTCCTCGTGTTCGTGCACTACAAACCGCACTATGATGTGACCGACGATCCGGGTGCCAAACTGGCCACCTTCTCGACCGCACCAGGGATTCGTAGCACGCCGTTCAACTTGATCGGGGAAATCATTGGTACGTTCGTTCTCGTCTTCGGAATTTTGTCATTCGGGGCCAACACGTTCACGGACGGCTTGAATCCGCTCATCGTCGGTTTCCTCGTCGTCTCAATCGGTCTCTCACTTGGTGGTACAACGGGATATGCCATCAACCCGGCACGTGACCTCGGGCCGCGGATTGCGCATGCGATTCTTCCAATCAAAGGCAAAGGGACGTCGGACTGGGGCTATTCATGGATTCCGGTCGTCGGACCAATCATCGGGGCGGTCATCGCCGCATTGGTTTACGGCATTCTTGTCCCATAATCTTTCTAATTTCTAAGGAGGCACTCTCATATGGAGAAAGAAAAACGTTATATCTTAGCACTTGACCAAGGAACGACAAGCTCACGGGCCATCATCTTCGACCATGACGGGAAAATCGTCACAGTCGCGCAACGTGAGTTCAAACAATACTTCCCGAAACCGGGCTGGGTCGAGCATAACGCCAACGAGATTTGGGGTTCTGTCCTCGCCGTCATGGCCGAGGCGTTCGGGTCGGCTGATATCGATCCAAAAGAGATCGCGGCCATCGGAATCACTAACCAACGGGAAACGGCCGTCGTCTGGGAGAAGTCGACAGGACGCCCAGTCTATAACGCGGTCGTCTGGCAATCGCGGCAAACGGCTGGCATCTGTGACGAGCTGAACGCGGCCGGACACGGTGACTTATTCCGCGACAAGACAGGCCTCTTGATTGACGCCTACTTCTCAGGAACGAAAGTCAAATGGATTCTCGACAACGTCGAAGGTGCGCGCGAGAAAGCGGAAGCCGGCGACCTCCTCTTCGGGACAATCGACACATGGCTCATCTGGAAACTGTCAGGCGGTCACGCCCACGTCACGGATTACTCGAACGCCTCACGGACGCTCATGTACAACATCTATGAACAGAAGTGGGACGATGAGCTCCTCGAGATTTTGACAGTACCAAAATCGATGCTCCCAGAAGTCAAACCGTCGAGTGAAGTATATGCCAACACAATCCCGTACCACTTCTTCGGATTCGAAGTACCAATTGCCGGTGCGGCCGGTGACCAACAGGCTGCCCTCTTCGGTCAAGCTTGCTTCGAGTCTGGCGAAGGGAAAAATACGTACGGGACAGGTTGCTTCATGCTCATGAACACGGGCGAAGAAGCCGTTAAATCGGACCACGGGTTGCTCACGACAATCGCTTGGGGTTACGGCGGCAAAGTCGAATACGCGCTCGAAGGATCAATCTTCGTCGCTGGTTCAGCCATCCAATGGCTTCGTGACGGACTCCGCATGCTCAAGTCGGCGAAAGATACGGAACAGTACGCTAACCGTGTCGAAACGACTGACGGCGTCTACGTCGTCCCTGCCTTCGTCGGTCTCGGTGCGCCGTATTGGAACTCGGACGTCCGCGGTGCCATCTTCGGCCTCACACGCGGTACGGAGAAAGAACACTTCGTCCGGGCGACGCTCGAGTCACTCGCTTATCAGACGCGCGACGTCTTGACGGCGATGGAACAAGATTCTGGCATCGAGTTGAAGACACTCCGCGTCGATGGTGGTGCGGTCAACAACAACTTCCTCATGCAGTTCCAAGCGGACATCTTGAACGTGCCGGTCGAACGTCCGGAAGTGAGCGAGACGACGGCCCTCGGTGCCGCCTACCTCGCTGGACTCGCCGTCGGGTTCTGGAAAGACCAAGCTGAGATTAAACAGCAGTGGAAACTCGACCACCAGTTCGAATCGAACATGGACGAGGCACACCGCGAAAATCTGTATAAAGGCTGGCAACACGCCGTCGAAGCGACGATGGGCTTTAAACCGTCGAAACTTGAACTTTAATCGAACGCACGAAAGGGAGCATCCGCCAAGGATGCTCCCTTTTATAATTTCCTTAACCGCAGACGCGGACTCGCCGGCTCCGCGACGAACAAGATGCCGAGCTCGTGCGGGTCGGTCTCATACATCGCCCGTTGCACGAATCGGATGTCTCCGTTCAAATTGAGCACTTCGAGCTTGATGTATGGCTTATGGAGCTGGAGCGCCTCATAGAAGCTGCTCCCGCCCGTGATGACCGTCCCGTTCACTTTATAAATCGACTCGCCCGGGATGAGTTGCATCGATTCACCCGGCGAGCCTGGGAGCGTGTCGATGATGACCGCGCCCCGGTTGCCGTTGATGAACACCGGTGTCGTCCCGCGGTTCTCCCGCTTGATCATTTGAAGCGCTAGCTCATACAAGACGAACACGACGAGCAATCCATAGGCCGCATACGGCACGTCGGTGACGTACGACGCCCCGAACAAACCGAGGGCGACAAGCGCGAGCAAGCCGCGATACAGGCTCAGGCGACCGAGGAGCGTCCCTGGCAAGGCTCCGGTCGATAACAGGCTGACCCCGATTGGAATCGGCAAGATGACCGGCACCGGCATGTCGAGACCGAACGACGGTGGCAAAAAGACGACGAGCGGGAAAAACCAAAGCCGTTTGACGACGTGTCCGCCGATGAACTGACCTCGTTTGGACAAGATGAGCGTCGGTGATGTCTCAATCGACCCTTTCCAACGCAAGAGAATCGCTTCCGCCAATGTGACGACTCCGAACACGAGCGCATAGACCGGCCACTCGACCTCGGATAGCCGGTCCATCCAGCCCGAGACGGCGCCGTAGTCAACGACGTCACGCAACGTGACCGCCGTCAGCATGAGGAGGAATGGGAACGCCGGGCTGCTGAAGCGTGGGTGCATCGTCAAGACGATGAGCGCATACAGCACGCTGAACGTCACGAGCCATTCCCAGTTGACGGTCGTCTCGAGCAAAATCAATGCGGCTGAACCGATGACGGCGAGCAACAGGCTCGGCCATACAAAATGGCGCCAGTCCGACTTCGGCGAACGTCGCCGTGAGCGGAACATGCCCCGTTCCCGTTTGATGCGCGTCATTGATATGTAAGCGAGGGCGACGAGCGTCGCCCAGAGTAGCGGACTACCAATCAAGGTCAACAAAGCAGTAAAACTCATTCGTAGAACGTCCACACTTGTCCAATCCTTTCCCTAATCCTTATTTTGCAGCTTCTTCGAGCGCACGGTTCAATTGGGCATCGTTCGCCTCATCTTGAATCACCTCGAGCAAGCGTGACTCGAGCGCCGACGCCGTCGCCTCATTGACGACCCCGTCTTCCGGCAAATTGTTGTCGGCTTGGAAGTCGCTGACGGCGCGGGCCATCGTGTCGCCGTAATATCCTGGCTGTCCGCCCGGCTCATAGCCGATGCCCGACAAGACCGTGTGCAGGTTCGACACCGCCTCGCCGTAGTCGCCGACTTTGAGCGAGTCCGTGTCGGCGAGGATGCGGTTCACCCCGAAGTAATCCGGTTGATTGACCTCGACGTCCGGCTCGATGCCTTTCTCGTTAATCCAATTGCCGTCCGGCGTGAGCCATTTGCTCGTCGTCAGCTTCAAGTTGCTGCCGTCCTCTAAATCGAACGCCGTCTGGACGACCCCTTTTCCGAACGTCTTGTTGCCGATAATCGTGGCACCGGCCCCTTCTTTTAGCGCACCGGCCAAAATCTCAGATGCCGACGCCGATCCTTCGTCCGTCAAGACGAACAAGTCGTACGGCTTCACTTCTCGGGCGCGGCCTCTCTGCGACTCGCGTTCCCCGTCCGCGTTCTCAATTTGGACGACCGGTTTATTCGTCGGCACGAACCCTTCGGTCATCTCGATGACGGCCGGAAGCAAGCCACCCGGGTTCCCGCGCACGTCGATGATAAGGCTATCGATGTCTTCTGACTCGAGCGTCTCAAGCTGCTCCAAAAACTCATCGGCCGTCGGCTCAGAGAACTGGGTCACCTCGATATAGCCGATTTTCTTGCCGTCCTGTTCTTTCACTTCTGAATAGACGGTCTCGATCGGAATCGTATCGCGTGTAATCTCATAGTCGGCCTCTTGGCCGCCGCGACGGATGGTGAGCGTGACGACGGTCCCTTTCTCGCCACGGATGAGTTGGACCGCCTCTTCGACGGCCATCCCTTCAATCGATTCCCCGTCGACCGACGTGATGACGTCTCCGGCCCGAAGACCCGCCTCTTCGGCTGGTGCGCCTTTGATTGGAGCGACAATTAAGATGTCTTCTCCTTTCTTCTCCAAAGTCGCGCCGATTCCTTCAAAGCTCGACTCGATCGAGTCAGTGAACTGTGACGTCTCTTCGGCGTCGAGGAAGTCCGAGTACGGGTCGTCGAGCGCTCCCGTCATCCCGTCGAGGGCACCGGTCAACAAGTCTTCTTCCGAGATATCCTTTAACGAATGCGTCTCAATCAATTGTCGGACTTGGTCGACTTTGTCCCAGCCTTCCGCTTTCGGTTGAAGCGGTAACGCTGTATCGGTGAACGCCATCGTCGCGAGCCCAGCACCGGCACCGGCGACGAACGTGGCACCGGCTAGTAATCCTGCGGTTGTATTTTTCACGGGTAGTCCCTCATTTCTCTTTGTCAGTCTTTCATCCAGTATAGCAAAAAGTTCAGAAAAACGGACGTGTTCCAGAAATTTGGAACACGTCCGTCTCATCAGTAACCGATGTATGGACCCGGGTCGACCGCATTCGGTTGCCCTGGCGCCCATTGTCCGCGATGTAATTCGAAGTGGAGATGCGGGCCTGTCGACCAGCCCGTGCTGCCGAGCGTACCGACGGTCTGTCCGGCTCCGACCGTTTGCCCTGACGTGACCGTAATCGCGTCGAGATGGGCATAGACGGTCGTCCATACTTCCCCGCCGACGATATGGGACACGAAGACGACGTTGCCGTAACCGGTCGCCGGGGCCGCCTTGATGACGATGCCTGGTGCCGACGCGACAATCGGTGTCCCGGTCGCATTGACGAGATCGATGCCACGGTGCGACTCCGCCACGCCCGTGAGCGGGTTTTGACGAGGGCCGAACGGGCTCGACACGTAGCCGGAGACCGGCCGCACGAACGAGGTCGTCGGTCCCGTCACGTTCGTCGGGGTTTCCGCAGGTGGTGGTGTTGTTGGAGCAGGCGCTGGGGCAGCTGGCGCTTTGTCGTCTGCCCGCTTGTCCGCTTCCGCTTTGGCATCAGCCCGTGCTCTCGCCTCTGCCTCGGCTTTTGCCTGCGCTTCTGCTTGTGCCTTGGCCTTCGCTTCGGCCTCGGCGCGGGCGGCGGCTTCCCGCTCCGCTTGGGCGATCGCATCGAGTTGACCGGCGATGATGCGGCTCTGCTCACTCATGAGCGCCTGTTCTTCTTCACGGCTCATCTTCTCGAGCTCGAGCAGTTCGACTTGTTCGTTCAGTTCTGACAACAAATCCCGCTTTTGTTCGGCGGCGACGTCGAGCGCTTGTTTCGTCACGACTAGTTCCCGCTCTTTCTGTTTAAGGAACGAAAGCTGGGTCCGCTGCCGTGCTTCGAGCGCTTCGAGCCGCTCGACTTCACTCATGTAGCTATGTATGAGGTCCCGATCCTGATCGGCGATCGTCTGCGCGGTCAATAACCGTGTCACGAAGTCTCCGAATGAACGGGACTCGAAGACGACTTGAAAATAGGACTGGTCCTCATGTACTTGAAGCACACGAAGACGCTCACTAAGGAGCGCCTTCTGGCTTTCGAGGTACTGCCCTTGGGCAGTGAGTTGATCACGGGTTTCCTCGAGCTCGGTGCGCGCCGCGTCCGCTTCTTCCTGTTGGACGGCGATCTGTTCACTTAAGCCTTCGAGACGTTCATTGACGGCGCGGATTTCTGTCGTTACCGCGTCACGTTCCGCCTCGGTGACTTCGAGCTCGGCGTCCGTCTCGTCTTGCGCTTTCTTGGATTCCTCCAATTGATTGGATAAACGATCTTGTCGTGCTTTCAGCGTGTCTTTCTCCGTCGCCCATACAGGCGAGGCAAGTAGCGTCAAACTTAATCCAAGCGCAAGCGAACGTTTCATCCGCCAACTCCTCCTCATATTTAAATTAAATCAGACTTTCAAGAATCGACCGAGCGATGTCGTCGAACCCCAGATCCCGATGAAGGCACCGAGCGCTAAAAGGACGAGTGACACTTGCGTCGTCAAAATCGATGGATCAATCAATTTAAATATATCACTATTCAGTTGATCTAGCGATGGTTGTAAAGCACTATATGCGACGTCATAACCGAAGTAGATGACGGCAATCGGGATGAGCGCACCGAATACACCGAGGAGAAGCCCTTCGATGAAGAACGGCCAGCGAATGAAGCTGTTTTTCGCTCCGACGAGACGCATGATCTCGATTTCGCGACGGCGTGAGAAGATCGTCATCTTGATCGTGTTCGAGATGAGGAACATCGCCATGAGCGTGAGACCGACGATCAACGCAAGTCCGCCGATGCGAATCCCGTTGAAGAAGGCGAACATCTTGTCGATATAGTCCTGTCCATATGTGACCTTATCGACGTTATCAAGTGACTGCACCGAATTAGCGACCTTCTCCGTATTGAGCGGGTCTGACGCCTTGACGATATAGCGGTCGTGGAGCGGGTTGTCCTTCTCGACCGTTCCGTAGGCGTTCGCATCTTCACCAAGCTGGTTACGGAAATTCTCTAATTCATCCTCTTTCGAGCTGAACGTGACCGATTCGACGCCTGGAATCTGTTCTAAGTTCTCGCCGAGCTTCTCGACGTTCGCTTCCTCCGCGGTCCGGGTGACGAATACTTGAATCTCGACGTCGTTCTCGACGTTCTCTGAAATCTCATTGACGTTGAACATGACGAGGGCAAATACCCCGACGAGTAACAAGGTGATGGTAACAGCACTGATGGCCGCGAACGTCATCCAACCGTTGCGAAGTGTTCCCTTGAACCCTTCGCGCAGATGACGGAATCCACTTTTAAATATCATAGCCATAAGCTCCTTTCTCTTCATCGCGTACGACTTTCCCGTTCTCGATCGCGATGACGCGATGGCGGATCTTGTCTACGATATCACGGTTGTGGGTCGCCATGACGATGGTCGCCCCCCGGCGGTGAATCTCTTGGAACACTTCCATGATGCCCCAAGCCGTGTCCGGGTCTAAGTTACCCGTCGGCTCATCGGCGATGATGAGCTTTGGCTTATTGACGATGGCCCGAGCGATTGACACACGCTGTTGCTCCCCACCCGAAAGTTCATCCGGATAGTTGCGCGCCTTGTGCTTCAGTCCGACAAGGTTCAACACGTCCATGACCTGCTTGCGCATCGTGTTCGTGTCGGCCTGGACGACCTCAAGAGCGAACGCGACGTTCTCGTAGACCGTGAGTGACGGCAACAACTTATAATCTTGGAAGATGACGCCGAGTTGACGGCGTAATTTCGGGACGTGGCGGTTTTTCAATTTGCCGACGTCAATCCCATCAATCATGAGAAGACCGCTCGACGGTTTCTCCTCTCGATAAATCATTTTCATAAACGTCGATTTCCCGGCGCCGGATGGTCCGACGACGTATAAGAACTCGCCGTCTTGAATCTCTAACTCGAGGTCATCGACGGCGACGACGCCGTTTGGATATACTTTACTGACTTTTTGCATCGAGATCATAACGTATTCCCTACCCTTTTTATATATTTTTCATGCATCTATCACGTTTCATGCATCTATGACGAAGACTTGATTAGTTAGTTAAGTGAATATTTTCGTCTAGCCTCTGTTCTACACGATAAGCACTGGTCCTGTCAAGGGACCTTGTTCGTGTCCACCTGTCCGAAAAATGCGGCAGGCGATATAGTTCAAGCGCCTACAATTATAGCAATTGAACTTTTAAATAACCATTACAGGAATGTTTCAGTTGGATTGAGTTCGGTGTGAAATTGTCGCTTTGAAGATAGATTTCACGACCTAGACACAGATGATGAAACGTACATTCAAAAGGCATCCGCGTCTACGATGACCCGAATTCGGTTGAGAATGAAACAAAAAAACCACGAGTCGTCTCGTGGTTCCCCATGATTATTTTTTCTCGGCGAGCCAAGCGGCGACAGCCGTGATTTCTTCTTCGTCTTCAATCACATTCGCAGGCATAGCGCCTTTCCCGTTTTTGATGACTTCTTCAATTTCACTGGCAGATAGACGTGAACCGACATCCGAGAGTTTCGGACCGCTCATCCCTTCTAAGTTCGCGCCATGACATGCCGCACAGTTTTGCGCGTAGACCGCTTCTGCGTCGACCGACGCCGTGTTGGCGCCGTCCCCGTTGCTCGTCGACTCTTCTTCATTGCCACCGCCGCACGCACCGAGCGTGAGCATGGCGCCAAGTCCAATCGCCATCATCCATTTCTTCATAATAGGGTTCCCCTCCTAAGTTGTAGAAATAACCTACTTTTACCATTATAGCCGTTATGAACCGCTTTCTAACCTAACTCACGAAAAATACACAAAGATTCCACAACTTAGGGAACGTTGATATAGCGTTTGTCTGACGTGAACCCTTGCCCCATCACCTCGTGCGCCTCGCTGAAGATGAGGAACGCATCAGGATCGATGCGGCGAATGATTTCTTTCAGCCGGCTCACTTCGTTCTGGCGGACGACGACGAGCAACATCGGACGCTCGATGCGCGAGTATGCCCCAATCGCTTGAATCTCTGTCGCGCCCCGATCGAGCTCATCGAAGACGGCGCGCGTGATGACGTCCCGTTTCTCCGAGATGACGTACGCCATCTTGTCCTGTGTGAAGCCGAGCTGGACAAAGTCGATCATCTTGATCGTGATGAACAAGGCGATAAGTGCATACAGCCCCGTCGTGAACGAGAACGTGACAGCAGCGACGAGGACGACCGCCCCGTCGAGAATGGCGATACAGAGATAGAGCGGGATGTGGGTGAACTTATGTAAAATCTGCGCGAGCAAATCCATTCCCCCGGTCGAGGCCCGTCCCCGGAAGATGAGCCCGAGACCGATGCCGACGCCTGCCCCGCCGAAGATGGCCGCGAGCAGTGTGTCATTGACGGCCGCACCCGCGTCAATCGCTTCATAAAATAAGATCACGCCCGGTAAAAAAATCGACCCGACGAGTGACTTCACGCCGAAGCCTAGTCCGAGAATCATCCAGCCGACGAGGAGGAGCAACACGTTCGACACGAGCTGGAACGCCCCTGGCGAGATGTTGAACAGCTCGTACGTGATGATCGAGATCCCGCTGACGCCGCCCGAGGCGAGGTTGTTCGGCAATAGGAACAAGCTGAACGCCGAAGCGACGAAGACGGACCCGGTCAGTAAATAGATATAGTCTTTGACGATTTGCTTCATTAAAGGTTTTCTCCTCTACATACAACGTGGCCCAAAGACGTCAGTCCTTGAGCCACTTGCATCACATATTTGTCTTGCGGAGGTAAGCATCGATGAAGCCCATGATGTCACCATCCATGACGCCACTCGTGTTCCCGACTTCATAACTCGTGCGGTGGTCCTTGACCATCGCGTACGGGTGGAAGACGTACGAACGGATTTGGCTGCCCCAACCGATGTCTGTCTTCTCGCCGCGGATCTCATCGAGCTTGCGTTGCTGCTCATCGAGTTCGCGTTGATACAGTTTCGCCTTGAGCATTTTCATCGCTGCTTCACGGTTCTTGATTTGCGAACGCTCGGCTTGACACGAGACGACGACGCCCGTCGGCACGTGCGTGATCCGGACGGCCGAGTCGGTCGTGTTGATGTGCTGACCGCCGGCGCCTGACGCGCGGTACGTATCGATCCGGAGGTCTTCGGTCTTCACTTCGATTTCGATGTCGTCATTGAATTCCGGCATGACGTCGCACGAAACGAATGACGTATGGCGGCGGCCCGACGAATCGAACGGCGAGATGCGGACGAGACGGTGAATCCCTTTCTCCGCCTTCAAGTAGCCGTAGGCGTTATGCCCAACGATACGGAGCGTGACCGACTTGACGCCAGCTTCTTCGCCCGGCAGATAGTCGACCGTCTCGACTTTCCAGCCTTGCTTGTCCGCGAAGCGTTGGTACATCCGGAGCAGAAGCGAGGCCCAGTCTTGTGATTCGGTACCGCCCGCTCCTGGGTGAAGCTCGAGGATGGCGTTGTTGGCGTCGTAAGGTCCGTTCAAGAGGATTTCGAGTTCGAACGCGTCGAAATCGGCCTTGAGCGCCGTGACCATCTCTCCCAACTCACCTTGCATCTCGGCGTCCGGCTCTTCTTTGATCAGTTCGAGCGTGACTTCGCCGTCTTCATGCCCATCGGCGAGCTCTTGGTATTTGTCGACCATCGCTTTGAGCGCGTTCGACTCGTCGATGACTTTCTGCGCCTTCTCTTGGCTGTCCCAGAAGTCTGGGTACGTCATCTCGTTCTCGAGCTCGGCGATGCGGGCCTGCTTCTCTGTCAGGTTGAGCGATTGACGATAATTTTCGAGGCGTTTCGCCATCGCCTCGAGTTCATTGCGAATATCTGAAATTTCCATAGTGTAGGTCACCTTTCCGTAGGAAAGAGGCGAGCGGACTCGCCTCTTTCAAAATTAAGCCTGTTGTTTGCCGTGGCAGTTTTTGAACTTCTTGCCTGAACCACACCAGCACGGGTCGTTGCGCCCGAGCCGTTGGTCTTCCGTGCGACGGACCGGCTTTTTCTTGAGCGGGGTGTCGTCCTTGCCAGACACCGCCACTTCCTCCTCGACGACTTTCTCGCGTCGGAGATTGTCGCCGACTTCGGCACGAAGCACGAAGCCGGTCACTTCTTCGGAGATGGCCACGTTCATCGCGTCGAACATGTTGACGCCTTCCGCCTGATACTCGCGGAGCGGGTCGTTCTGTCCGTAGGCACGCAAGTGAATCCCTTGACGGAGTTGGTCCATGTGGTCGATGTGTGCCATCCAGTGTGAGTCAACGGCACGGAGCACGATGATCTTCTCGAACTCGTTGAAGCGTTCCGGCGGCGCGAGTTGCCGTTTCGCCTCATACTGCGCGGTCGTGCGTTCGCTCAAGAGCTCGATGATCTCTTCGCGCTCTTTGCCGTAGAAGTCCTTACCTTCGACCGGCTGCTCGAGGGCGAGCGTCTGGTTGGCCCAGTGCGCGAGCTCGTCGATGTTCCACTCTTCCGGCACGAGCTCGAGCGGCGTATATTGCGCCACGCCCGTCTCGACCGTCTCTTGAATCATCGAACGGACGATGTCCGTGACCGACTCGTTCTCGAGGATGCTAGCCCGGTCTTTGTACATGACTTTCCGTTGGTCGGCCATGACGTTATCGTAACCGAGGAGCTGTTTCCGAGCGTCGTAGTTGTTCCCTTCGACACGCTTCTGGGCCGACTCGACCGCTTTCGAGACCATGCGGCTCTCGATCGGTTGCGTGTCGTCCATGCCGAGGCGCTCCATCATGTTCTGGAGGCTGTCCGTCCCGAAGCGACGCATGAGCTCATCTTCGAGTGACAAGTAGAACTGGGATTTACCCGGGTCTCCTTGACGGCCGGCCCGTCCACGGAGCTGGTTGTCGATCCGGCGCGACTCGTGGCGCTCGGTCCCGACGATGTATAATCCGCCGAGCTCGATGACGCCTTCGCCGAGCTTGATGTCGGTTCCGCGTCCGGCCATGTTCGTCGCGATCGTGACCGCGCCTTTTTGACCGGCGTTCTCGACGATCTCGGCCTCACGGGCGTGGTTCTTCGCGTTCAAAACTTCGTGTTTGATCTTCTTCTTCGAGAGAAGCTTACTCAAATGCTCCGACGTCTCGACGGCGACCGTCCCGACGAGGACCGGTTGTCCCGTCGCGTGGGCTGCCATAATTTCTTCGACTACGGCTTTGAACTTGCCATCCATCGATTTGAAGATGAGATCCGAACGGTCTTCCCGAAGGATCGGTTTGTTCGTCGGGATCGTCACGACCTGCATGTTGTAAATGTTACGGAATTCTTCTTCCTCTGTCTTCGCCGTTCCGGTCATCCCGGCCAGCTTCTCATACATACGGAAGTAGTTCTGGTACGTGATCGTCGCGAGCGTCATCGATTCACGCTGAATCTCGACGCCTTCTTTCGCTTCGATCGCCTGGTGCAACCCTTCCGAGTAGCGGCGTCCGTCCATGACCCGACCGGTGAACTGGTCGATGATCATGACTTGGCCGTCGCGGACCATGTAGTCGACGTCATGATGCATGACGGCGTTGGCACGAAGGGCGAGCCCGACGTGGTGGTTGACCGAGACGTGCTCGATCGCGAACAAGTTGTCGATACCGAAGAACTTCTCGGCGAGGTCGACCCCTTTGTCCGTGAGGAGAACCGACTTCGTCTTCACGTCGACCGTGTAGTCGTCCTCGATTTTGAGCGTGCGGACGAAGGCATCGGCCCGTGTGTAAAGCTCTGTCGATTTTTGGGCCGAACCCGAGATGATGAGCGGGGTCCGCGCCTCATCGACGAGAATCGAGTCGACTTCATCGACGATTGTGAAGTAGAGCTCGCGTTGGACACGGTCTTCTTTATAAAGGACCATGTTGTCACGCAAGTAGTCGAAACCGAGCTCGTTGTTCGTCGAGTAGGTGATGTCACAGTTATACGCCGCCTGCTTCTCGACACGGTCCATGTTCGACACGTTGAGGCCGACCGAAAGACCGAGTGCGAAGTAGAGCGGTTCCATGAGTTCTTTGTCACGGCGAGCCAAATATTCGTTAACCGTCACGACGTGGACGCCGCGGCCCGTGAGCGCGTTCAAATATACCGGAAGGGTCGCGACAAGCGTCTTCCCTTCCCCGGTCTTCATCTCAGCGATGTCACCGTTATGGAGCACGTAGCCCCCGATGAGCTGGACACGGTAGTGGCGCATGCCGAGCACACGCTCAGACGCCTCGCGACAGACCGCGAACGCTTCTGGCAAGATATCATCAAGCGTCTCGCCCTTGTCCAAACGCTCCCGGAACTCAATCGACTTCGCCTGAAGTGCTTCGTCAGACAATGCCTTAATCGGTTCGGCGAACGACTCGACGAGGTCGGCCGCTTTTTCTGCTTTTTTCAATACTCGTTTCTGTGGAGCAAATAAATCTTTCAAAAAGTTCGCCATACGCTTTATCTCCTCTGCATTCACTGAAAAATGCATGTTTTTTCCCTAATGTACAGTTTAACCGAAGTGACCCTCGCTTTCAAGGAAAGGCCAAACGAAACGGCCCTCCGAGTTGGAGGGCCGTGTGGTTTCAAGGTTAAATTATTCTGGTTCGATCAAGCCGTATTTCCCGTCTTTACGACGATAGACGACGTTCGTGTTGCCCGTTTCTGCGTCTGAGAAGACGAAGAAGCTGTGGCCGAGCATGTCCATCTGAAGAATCGCTTCTTCCGTATCCATCGGTTTGAGCGTGAAACGCTTCGTCCGCACGAGTTCGAGTTCTGCCTCGTCCTCGTCGTAGACGACCACGTCCTCAGGACCTTCGAGTGACTTGAAGTACTCGCCGATACCGCCATCTTTGGCACGTGATTTACGGTTGAGTTTCGTTTTGTGCTTACGGATTTGACGTTCCAATTTATCGACGACGAGGTCGATTGCCGCGTACATGTCGAGGTTTGTTTCCTCAGCACGGAGCAACAAGTTCGGCATCGGGATCGTCACTTCCACCTTTTGCTTCTCATTGTACACTTTCAAGTTGACGTAAGCCGTCTGTGCATCCGTAGGAGTTGTGAAATACCGAGTCAATTTGTCCAACTTTTTCTCGACATAGTCTTGAATAGCTGGTGTGACTTCAATGTTTTCGCCGCGAATGTTATAAATCATCTGAACTCCTCCTTAAAATAACCGCTTGACCCAATGATTCGTCGATTTGGACCGAATCTCCTGCTTCATTTCTGAAAAGAAAGTGGAACCAGGTGGCTCATTTATAGTATACCCCGAATTCAAATCTTTTGAAAACGTTATCATCAGAAAATAATGACAATTTTGTTCCGATTGCGTCGTCTTCAAGTTGAATCGGCGGTATAAAAAGAAACTACCCGTTCTGCCCGTTCTTAAACGCGATTTTGATTCGAAGGACGCTATGTAAGAAAAATAAAAAGCCGGCTCCACGAGGGAACCGGCTTACGGCTTGAAATTATAATTTTGTAACGTTAGCCGCTTGTGGGCCACGCTCGCCATCAACGATTTCAAATTCTACCTCTTGACCTTCGTCAAGTGATTTGTAGCCGTCAGTTTGGATTGCAGAGAAGTGTACGAATACGTCTTTGCCGCCTTCTACTTCGATGAATCCAAAACCTTTTTCTGAGTTAAACCATTTTACTTTACCTACCATGTGTAAATCCATTCCTTTCACCATTGAAGAATACAGAGGCTTTCCCTCTATCGGTAATCTTACCACCTTCTTGGAAGCGTGACAAACACTTTCTCGTTTTTTTGTAAATGAATCGTCTTTTGGCTTACATTGGAATTATATTTCCCTACTTTTCATATCGACATATTGAATTTACATATTTTGTGATATATCATAGTGTGGATGATTTAGGTTTGTACGCCATGTGGGCGACCCGAGCCTGAAAATCCAATACGAAAAGGACGGTGCAGCCATATGCGCCCCTACCACTCCGAAGAAAAGTACCGTATTACGAAGCGAACGGTCGCCATTATGCCTTGCTACGAGACAGCCTGGGAATCACGAGTCATTCTCGAGGACGGCTCCGAGATCAAGACCCCGCTCCGGCCCTACCAGCTCTTGCAGCTCTCCTGCCGCCAATACAGCAGTTCGATTGAGGAGCGCATCTTCGTCGCCAAGCGCGTCGCCGGAATCAAAGGCAAAGTGCCTGTCGTCATCGAACCGACGTCCGGGCTCGTCTTCTTCCCGACGATGTCCCCGAAGCGTCCTGAATGTGAATGGTACGCCTGGTCGCACGTCCGTGACATCACGAGTGACCCGATCGAGTCGAAAGGCTTGGTCGTCACCCAGAACGGTCACCGAATCGCCACGAATGCGACCTCATACGTCCTCCGCAATCAATTGAAAGCGACGGGCGAACTCGTCGCCCGGTTCCAACAATTAAACCAAAGCACAACGCTCCACTCTTGATCCTTCCGTCGATTCGACGGGAGGTTTTTTTCTGTCGGTTTCGCTTCACTTTTTGAAAAAGAGGTCGATATATTGATCGAGGTGACAACTATGCAAATCCAAGCTCCCATGACCGCGGCCGTCGCGGTCACAGCCGGCATCCAGACGAATCGCATCTATAAAGCCGAGCTCGTCAAACAGACCGGACCCGACTCCGGGATCGTCAAAATCAACGGCGAGCACGTCGAGGTCACGTTCGAGGGCGGGCTCCCGAAGACGAACCCGTTCCAACTGACGCTCGCCGAACAAGATGGCCAGCTCATCGCGACAATCGTCGTCAAGCCCGAACCGGAGACGCCGGATATACCGAGCGGCCAACCGGTGAAACTCGATACGAAGATTCAGGCGTTGCTCGCATCGCTCCCGCCCGAGGTCCGGAGCGCCGTCAGCCGTTTGCTCCAATCGGGACGGTTGCCGATGAACGAGGACACGGTGCGTCTGCTCGAGACCGTCTTCAAAGGCGACTTGCGCGATGCCGTCCTCTGGCTGAAGACGGTCGAGGCGCCGACGCTACCGCGTGATGTCGCGCGCGACCTCGCCGTCGCGTCATTAGATGAAGCGAGACAACAAATGAAACCACCGCCACCTGACGCGCCGTACCCGCAGAAAGAACGGTTCATCGAGCACGTCAATCTGTCACGCCCCGTCAGCGAGCGCATGACGCCGACACCGGAGACGGTCGATCGGCTCATCAACGAGTTGCCGGAGCCGCACCCGACACGAATCGAACCACGTGAGGCGTTACCGCCCGTCCTCGGACGTCCGGTGCTCGTCAAGGAAGTGACGACGCATCTCGCGACCGTAACGAACACGTTCCGAAGCGAACAAGTGACAGTGACGAAACAGCTCGGCCAAGTCGCCGCCCTCGTCGAGACGAACCCGCATCAGGCACGTCCCGCACTCGAGACGGTATCGACCCGCTTGACGCAGCTCATTCAAAAGACGGACGCCTTGTTACATACGAGTGCGACCCATGAGAAGGCGCTCGTCGCAATGACGGCGAAGCTCGACGTCGCCCTCGGCCTGCTTTCGACGAAACCGGCCGAGAGCGCCGCGCTCATCAAAGAAGTACGCGCCAGCCTGAACGAGTTCCGTTACGTGCCGAATCACGTTCGTCTCGAATATATTCCGCAACAGGCGACCCGCGCAGGTGAATTGCCACGCGTCACGCCGTTCAAAGTCGACCCGAACCTATCGGGCCGCGTCATCCAAGAGACGGCGCAGCGCGTCCAGGCATCGACGTTGTCATTGAAAGCCGACGCGGCGACACCCGAGGCGCAACGGCTCGCCTCGTTCTTCCAAGTCCAGCAGACATTGAACCGGCTCGACGGCGGGCAGCTCCAGCAGCTCATCCTCGCCTTGCCGGCGAAAGTCCAAGAGATCGACACCGGCATTCACGTCCATATCCAAAACCGTGAGACCGGGGATGTCGTCGACTGGGAGAACAGCGTGCTCTATATCCGACTCGAGACACCGCGACTCGGAGAGATTGGCGTCAAGCTCGAAGCGATCGACCGGAATCTCCGGCTCACGCTTGAACACGATGACCCGACCGTCGAAGCACTCGCGCGTCCCCTACTCGGCAAGATCGAGACAACGCTCGAGGCGATCGGTTATCGCAGTGTCACAACCCAGTTCCGCCCATTGACGAAGGCGGACCGACCGGAGACCGAGCGTCCTACGCTCGAGACGACCGGCTATGATTTCCGCATCTAGGAGGCTGTTATGTATCAACGCATGGATTTGACGAAACGCAAGACGGCCGCCGTCGTCCGCTATGATGAGACGATTGACCGCGCTCCGGTCGTTGTCGCCCGCGGAACGGGCGCCGTCGCCGATAAAATCTTAGATGAGGCGAGATCACGCGGCGTCGCCATCGAGCATGACCATTCGCTCCTTGGCCACCTGCTCGACCTCGACCTCGGGGACGCGATTCCGCCCCAACTGTATGACGTCATGGCCGAAGTGCTATTACTGATTGAAGAACTCGACACCATCAAAGGAGACCCATCATGAATTCGAACCGACTATACGAAATGAGCCCGGAAGAGCTGACCCAAGCGATGCTCCACGCGCTCGTCTACCACTATGAACAAGCCAGGACGGCGACGATCGCCGAACGCAACCGCCACTTGCGCCAAGCGCGTGAACTGCTCGCGAAGCTCCATCAAGGACTCCATGACGGTGGCGGCATCATCTCGGCCCAACTCGATGAGCTTTACCTCTATATGGCGAAATCGAGCCTTGAGGCGTTGATTGAACAAGACATGGACAAAATCGAGGAGCTTCATGGTCTCGCGACCGAGCTCGACCAGACATGGGGCGAGGCGATTGAGAATGCCCGACTTCAACCCGTACCTTCAGGAGGAAACCGTTATGAAAATTACCAATAACGTGCAAGCACTCAAAGCGTACTCGTCGCTCACGGTCAACCAGGCGACGATGAAGAAGACGATGGACCGCCTCTCGAGCGGTGTCCGCATCAACAAGGCGTCCGACGACGCGGCCGGGCTCGCCATATCAGAGAAGATGCGTATCCGCCTCGACTCGCTGTCGATGGCCGAACGCAACACGCTCGACGGCATCTCGCTCACACAGACGCTCGAAGGCGGGATGAGCGAGACGCACGCCCTCCTGCAACGGATGCGCGAGCTGTCGGTCCAAGCGTCGAACGGGACGCTGAGCGGTGATGACGCCAAAGCGATCCAAGACGAGATCACGGCCCTCACGGCTGAAGTGACCCGGATCGCCGAGACGACCGAGTTCAACTCGAAGAAAATCATGAACGGTGACTTTATCGCCGGCAATGAGACCCTCTTCTTCCAACTCGGGGCCGGCAGCGGCGAAGGTGTCGTCTTGAACGTCGACGACATGCGCGCCGGCGCACTCGGAATCGACGGACTGGATGTGACGACGCAAGGTGGCGCCAATGACGCCATCGCCAAGTTCGACGCCGCGATTCAAAAGGTCTCGCTCGAACGCTCGAAGCTCGGTGCCATCCAAAACCGACTCGAGGCGAACGTGAGCGTCGTCACGATCGGATCTGAGAACTTGACGGCATCCGAGTCCCGCATCCGCGACGCCGACATGGCACGCGAGATGATGGACTTCGCCCGCCTCAACATCTTGAACCAGTCCGGCATGGCGATGATCGCCCAATCGAACGCATTGCCGCAAGGCGTGCTACAATTGTTGAACTAACTTAAGGAAGGACGGATCCTATGGACATTCGTCGCATCATGGAGACACAGTCGCTTCACGGCACCGGAAAAGCGAAACGCCCTGACACCGAGCCCAGCGTCTCGTTCCAGAACGTCATCGGCCAGAAACGGGAGGACCGCGAGCATGAGCGCTTCCAACGCCAAATCGCGGCCATCCACGAGAAAGGCGAGCTCCTCGCCGAGAGCCAGACGGTCGAGTCGCTCGCCGAATATAAGCAACTCATCAAAGACTTTATGAAGGACGCCGTCGACGCGGCGCTCCGCCTCGAGGACAAACGCGGCTTCAATCGCCGCGGCCGCGCCAAGATTTATAAGATTGTCGAACAGGTCGACCAGAAGCTGCTTGCCTTGACCGACCAAGTCATCTCGGGCGAGGCGTCCCGTCTGTCGCTCCTCGACCAAGTCGGTGAGATTCGCGGCCTGCTCGTCAACGTATACGTGTGAGGTGAGACGATGGCAGAACATATCTTTTCGAAAAAAGTGAAATGTCCGTATTGTTTGAAACAGAGCGAGACGCCGCGCGTCCTGTCGCGCCATATCCGGCCGCAGGAAGTCGCGAAAGACGGCTATACGACGTATGATGGCGCCAACCCATACTTCTATGAGCCGACCGTCTGTAGTCACTGTCACCTCGTCTTTCACGATTCGTTCGACAAGGTACGGAAAAATAATCGTGATGCGCTCGAGACGGGCTACTTCGACCGCGTCAACGCCGAGGCGCTCAACGGTGACCGTTCGGCAGAGCACGTCATCCGGCTGTACAAGTTCGCCGTCGTGACGGCCCAATTGAGCGGCCAGAAACCCTCCGTCGTCGCCATGCTCGGCATGCGGCTCGTCTGGATGTATCGCCTGACAGGCGACGAGGCGTCCGAGAAGGAATGGATGAAACGGACGCTCGATAAGTACAACGAGGTACAGGAGGCATACACGGACCAAGTCCGGACCGGCCTACCGTACGACCAGCTCATGTTGCGGATCGCCGACTTGTCGGCCGCACTCGGTCTATATGAGGACGCGAGGCGTTGGTACGGCATCTTGCTAGGAAGTAAAGAAGTGTCGGAGCGGATCCGTACCCAGGCCCGGGCACACTGGGAAGACTTTAGAATCGAACATGCCTAAAAGGGAGAGCCGCGGCTCTCCCTTTTCGCATACAAAAAAACGCGCTCTTCCACTCACGGACAAACGCGGTCGGATCTCTTCATGGGTGAATCCTTAAACCGAAAAGAGATAGACGCGACATGACTCACGTCAAAACCTAAACAGGGCATCCAAGAACCGATTGCGCGGTGGCGTCTTGCACGGTTCAGTCTCAATGATTTTTATCACGGTCAGATTGGGGTATGGTTAGTAGGAATCCAAAGGAGGTCATTCCATGTTTGAAACCCGCTATTTCGAAACGGTACGCTCGATTTTTCAGGAACAGAAACAGCTCGCCGAGGACGCGTTGAAGCAAGTGAACGACGAGGACATGCATCGCGTGCTCGCGAAAGACACGCTCTCGCTCGCGGTCATCGTCCAGCACATCTCGAACAATATGAAGTCCCGCTGGACCGACTTTTTGACGACGGACGGCGAGAAGCCGGACCGGAACCGCGACGCCGAGTTCGAGGACCAGCACCAGTCACGCGCAGAACTGATGGCGACGTGGGATGAACGTTGGCAACTGTTGGACGACGTGCTCTCGGGTCTCACGCCGGAAGACCTCGGCAAGACCGTCTTCATCCGCGGTGAAGAGAAGACCGTCATCTTGGCAATCGAGAAGCAAGTGTCGCACTACAGTTATCACGTCGGACAGATTGTCTATCTCGCGAAGCTGTTCGCCGGTGAGAACTGGAACGTGTTGACGATCCCGTTGCCACATCAACGTAAATAAGAGAACGCGCATCGCGAAGATGCACGTTCTCTTATTTGGTGACGTCAATCGTGTATTCATAGCGCTCTTCGGCAATTTTACGGAACTGATCATCATATGGTCCTTCCACAACAAAGCGGACTTCGGTCAGTTCTTCAGGCATCGACTCGACATGGAACAGCACGCCTCCCTCTTTCTTCACTTTTCCTAAAAATTCTCCGCCTACATCCTCTGAAATGACGAGGTCAGCATCAACCTGTTCGCCTGTGTTCGTAACGAGCCTGGCTTGGTTTGGATGAAAGCTGACCGTCTCATCACTCGTATTTTCGACGATGACATTGAACGAAACGATGGTCACTTCTTTTTGATCATCGAAGAAGAAACGATAATCAGAAGCGACTTCTAGACGCAGCGTTTGCACCTTATCGATTTGAAAGATGATTGGCCCAATCGTTTCTTCAATGCCTAAATCACGATTCTTCATGTAAATTTGACTGCGCCCAATCTCATCTTCCTGTACTTCAAACTTTTCACGTTGTACGGTTTCTGTTTCTGTCGTCTCTTTTTGGCTGTCTGTCGACGGAACGCTTTCACTTTGGTTGGTAGGTTCGGTAGTAGTCGATGATGGCTCCGTGTCTCCACATCCGACTAACACAAGCAAGGGAATGGCTAAGATGAATCCGTACGACTTCAATCCAATCCTCTCCTTTACCTCAAGACTTTTCCAACTTATATAAATCTTATTCCCCATTTTTAAAAGGGCATTCGAGGTAAACGTTAAATTTTTTGGGTATTACTCTGGACATAAAACGGCCGCACCAGTTCCCTGGAGCGGCCATTGTTTATTTCTCGACGTTGATTGTATATTCGTAGCGCGATTCCCCGATCGACTCATAGTTCGCGTCCGACGGTCCATCGATGACGACTTTCACGTCCGCTAACTCTTCCGGCATCGCTTTGACGAAGAAGAGGACGTTCCCTTCCTTCTTCACTTTCCCGAGGAACTCGCCGCCGACATCATCTGAGAACCACAAGTCGGCTGACACCTGTTCCCCTGTGTTCGTCACGAGCGTCGCTTGGTTCGGGTGGAAACTGACAGTGTCGTCAATCTTATTTTCGACGATGACATTCATCGCGACGACCGTCACTTCTTCTTGCCCGTTAAACGAGTCGCGGTAAGCCTCGTTGACCGTGAGTCGGGACGTCTGTACTTTATTGATGGCGAAGTTGACAGAACCGATCGTCTCTTTAATGTCGAGCACCTTGTTCTTCATGAAGATTTGGTTCGAACCAAGTTCACTCTCCTGCACTTCTGCTTCTTCTGTTGTGTCTGCCGCTGGTGCCTCCTTCTTCTCTGCCTCTACGACTTCCTCCGTTTCGGTCGCTGTCGTCTTCAGTTCATCGGCTTCTCCGCAGCCTGCAAGCAATGCAAGGGGTAAAGCGAGGATCAATCCGTATCGTTTCATGTTCATCTTAACTCTCTCCTTTTTTCGTGTGAGTGGTGGTTGATAAGATGAGCATACTGGATTGTTTAGCCTGACCGGTGTAAGAAAACGTATAGGGTCGTCACCCTGAATAAATAAAAGCCAAGGTCCACAATTGGACCTTGACTTCGCATGTTTTATCCTCGTGATTTGAGGTCTTCTTCTTCATACGGATCGGGTCCGTCCTCGATTGGCGCATCGTCTTCGATGTACGCTTCAAGTTTCGGGTCACGTTCCACATACTCATCGTACGCCCCTTCTGGACCGTAGACGAAGTAACGACGATCTTTCGATGACTTGGGCTTTACCTTTTTATCACTCATCTCGTTTCCCTCCCCTTTCCAGAACAGAAGCAACGGTTACAGTGGTATTTACCCGATTTTATACGAAAACAGGCGTCTTTGCATCCTTACATCCCTATTGAAACTTTTTCCAAATCAAATCGTATACAAAGACAACACATGAATGAGAGGACGAGATAGATGAGTTTATTGAAAACAGGACTGGTTCGTGGCGTGAAGTGGTTCATGCTATTTGGGTTGCTTGCGATGTATCAATGGTGGAATGAAAATGTGGAAGGTGTACATAGGATGCTCGTCTATAGCGGGATGGCGTTCTTCCTCGGTCTGACGAGTGTTATCTATGAAGTGAGACGGTGGTCATTCCCGAAACAGATTCTGATTCATTGGGCCACGATGCATGTGACAATTCTACCGCTCGTCATATTCAGTGGGTTTCTGCCGGTGTCGTCGCTTCGAGATGTCCTGATGGTTTACTTGAAGTTTAATGTGAGCGGGCTGGTTTTGTTCACGCTATCCAGAATGCTTTTGAAAGTGCGACAACAAATCAAAACCTCATAAATAAAAGCAGCTCGAGGGCGCACCTTCGAGCTGCTTCATGTCTGTTGATCGAACAATCCTGAGAAGTTCGAATCGACGTCCTCGTATGGATCGACGTATGACTTGACGGTTTTCCGTTCTTGCCGTGCCGTCCCGAGCGTCATCCCGAGTCGTTGGTGCTCGGCTTCGATTAAACGGGCAATCTGTTGACTGTCATCGACGAGTTGACGGATTACCGTCTGGTCAGCATCCTTCAGGTCCGGTCCGTGCGCTGCGAGCAATTGCTCGCGGTCGTCGAGCAGTTCATGGATTTGGTCCATCCATGTGTCATAAGTCGGTTCCTCAGGCACTTTCGCCAGTAAATCTTTTAACCGCTGTGTTTTGAAGATGATTTCATCGATGGGTCTCATGCTTGCTTCGCGAGTTTCATCGCTTCCTTCCACGTATCGCGGAGCTCGGTCGTGAAATCGAGCACTTCGTCGAGGATGGTTGTGTCGTTTTGGATGTTCGCATCGACGAGACGACGCCACATGTACTCATACAACGAGTCCAAGTTCGCCGAGATGGCAACATCTTTATTTAACGTCAAGCGCATCTCTTGAAAGATGGCTTGCGTCTTTTGGATGTTCTTATTCTTCAAATCTGGATTCCCTTGCTCGATGGCGAGTTTGGCGAGGCGCATAAACTTGAGCGCCCCGTCGTACAGCATGAGCGTCAGTTCTTGTGGGTTCGCGGTCGTGACCGCGTTGTTTTGATATGCTGCATATGGGTTGGCTACCATTTAAATTCCTCCTCTTACATGCCTCCGCCTAAGAACTGTTGCAGTGAGGCGGCTTGCGAGTTCGCCTGGTTCATCGCCGTCTCCATCGCTGCGAAGCGACGGTAATAGGCGTTTTCTTTATCAACAAGTAGTGCATTTAAACGTTGGATCCGGGTGTCGATTTGAGCCATCTCTCGGCCCATGGAATACGTTGGAGCTCCGGATCCATCGGTTCCTGCAATTCGGGTAATAGATGTACGCGAGCTTGTTGCAGCATCACGAATTTGCAACAGTAACCCGCTCTCAGTATTTGTGAAGAGTTGATACACTTGTTCTGGGTCTTTCTCTATGGCAGCTTTAAGCTTTTCTTCATTCAGCTCAATTTTCCCGCCATTTGTAAAGTCTGCTCCTGTCGAGAGTCCAATTTGAAACAATTGCTTCATTTCTGCGTCATTTGTAGCAGAGGACGTACTTGACCACTTTCCTCTTAATGCGTCCATAGCCCCACGAACGATTGTGTCATTCTTGAGCAAACCGCTCATTGCTTTATCTTCCCACTTTTTGATTTCATCTTCAGAAAGTTCATCTTTCTGAGCGTTCGTCAAAGGATTAAAAGATCTATATCTTTCTTCTTTTACTTTTTTGTTCATTAAATCTATTGTTTCATTATATTGATCTACAAATTTTTTGATGTTATCAAAAACTTTTTGTGTGTCTGTAGCAGCCGACAAAGTAACAGGATTCCCTGCCGCAAAGGATGATTTTAAAGTAACCGTCATATTGTCTATCGTAACTGTATTTGAACTTTGCGACATAGTTATGCCATTCACTGTAAAATTAGCATTAGTACCATTTACAGGTATAGCTAAAGGATCTATTCCAAAAGCAGTCTTAGTTGTTGCATCTAATTCTATAATCGCATTATTTCCTGTCTGTTTTTGTGTAAGTGAGAGCTTTCCAGAAATCGGTTCGAAGAAAGCAGAGATCCCAGAATCTTTTCCATTCAACGCCGTGACTAGATTTTCCATAGTCGCATCTTCCGCCACTTTAATTGTTTTGAACTCTTCGCCTTCTACAGAACGGATTTGAATTTGATAACCAGATGTGTAAGTAGCCGTTGTACCTGTTGGAACGTCTGATCCATCATTCATCGTTACTTTACCTGTTGCCTCATCATAAGACGCATCAATTGGATTGTTCGACGCATCTTTGAGAGCGACTATTTCACCTGCACGTGGTTTAGGTGACAAAGTCCATTCCTTTGTTAAAGTTGATAAAGTAACCACTTGAGTAGCTGACTGTAAGTTCATGTCAGCAACTTTTGTCACTTTTGTTACTGCATTTCCGTCTTTATCTTTTGGTTCAACAATTTGTGTAGCAGCAGTTGCTAGGTTGTTAACTGAGTCGATACGAATCGCCGTATTTCCACTAGACGGTCCCGCCACAACAGAAACGCGAGACTCATCAGATGAGCTAGCAGTTTTCGCATAAAAATTACGGCTAAACATAAGATCCACCGCACTATTTCGAAGCGTCATAAGTGAACGATTAATTTCACGATATGCGTCACGTTTCCATTCAGTCGACTGCTTTTTTTGTTCAAGCTTATCAACTGGCGCTCGTTCAACTTGCATTAACTGCTTAATAATAGTGTCTGTATCAATACCACTAGCTAGTCCACCAAAACGAATAGGTGTTGTCAAACAATCTCCCCCTTATACACGTTCATCAAATAATCGATTAAATTCCATAAAAGCAGCAAAAAAATCGAGCGATTTCTTACTAGGAATTTCTCTGATCACTTCGTTATTTGTATCTACAATTTGAATGTAGTAATCGTTTAATTTTTCGTGCTTAATAAATTTCAGGCCAGTCCTTTGCAACTCTAATGACTGATTAGCTTTTTCGATTGCCACCTCAAGTTTAGTAACGTGCTGAGGAGTTGGAAGAACAACTAGACCTTCTTCGGATAATGACTTTTGATTAACGTCTAAGAAAATATTTTTTGTTGGTTCATATGGTAAGACCGAAGAAGGAAAATATACCCTAACTTCTTTAATATCGTTTACCATTTGTAAGTTCCTCTTCTTTCTCAGTTATTTAAATGCTATAGTTCTCTACTCTATTCATCGGCTAATGTTTTTATTTTTATATATTGGAATGAAGTAATTCTATATTTTGTTTCATTAACAATTTTAAATAATTCATTCTCGATTTCTAATTCTCCCCAATTCAATATTCAAATCGAAAATATCGATATAATGATTTTGAAAAACTTGTTTAATTTCTAGAACTATTTCATCTAAATGAAAACTGTCTTTTATAAATAAGATCCTTAGATATACTAGAGTTAAAAAACCGTCAATCAACACTTTCCTCACTAAAAACTCTCAATCAAAGGTCGATTAACAAAATCGAAATTAAGATTCGTTTCCGATGAAAATGTTTTCTTATTTTAGTTACTCTTTCTTAAAGTAACAAGAAATAAATTATAACCGCCCTTATACCTTATATAAGTCTTCTAGCAAAGTGATAATGCTAGTTTCTGCTCCTCCACATTTCAAATGATCATAAACATGTATTATATTTATTTAAGTCCTCCTTTACGAAATTGATGTATACGTCTCTTTAAATTTTATGTCCCCATAAATTTTTAAATTTTCTTCAGTTGGATTAGATACGTATAAATATTCAGCTAGATATAACGCTTCTTCGAATATTTCAGCAAATTCGTAATATTCAATCAGAATTTTTATTGCATACGATGCTACGGAAGACAGACCATGTAAGTTAATAAGTTGTATTAATTCACCAAGTTCACAATACATAGCAAATTGAATGCTTGATATGTAAATAGATGATTGTATTGATACCTCTTTATTTAATATAACTTTTACAAAGTGAATGTAGTCATCAGTGTTACTTAATGAAATCAGATGGTCTATCTGATGTAATTTTAAATAATCGTTAACTAACTGAACCAGAGTGTGGAAGTCATTTATCTCTATAGATGAAAAAGCAAATAATAAAATTTCATGACCAAAATCCTTTAAATTATAATCTTCTTTTTCAGTTAGACTTAGATAGTAGTCATATAAGCTTTTGGCTTCATTTGCAATAAAAAGACTTTCAGGAAGAATATATTTCTCCACCATTTTATACTCTTTAAAATTATTCCAATTTATATTCGGTAACCTTTTAGTATTCGAAGCTTTATTTGCAACTATTCTTTCAACATCTTTAAAAATGTAATTCCAATTAGTCCAAGTAAAATCTTCATTGTCAATGCTTTCAAGTTGATTTTGTATATTATGAGAATATAAAAACATTGCGGCATCTTGGGAGGTTTTATAAAAATAAGTTCTTGATGGTTCACGATATAGTAAATCTGGAAATCCTGTCGAAATAACAAAAACGTTTCTGTCGGCAATATACTCGTAATACTTTAATGGTGTGACTGAGGATGATAAAGATGTATCTTGAAAAGGAATAATTGCATATTTACTAACTTTTAGATATTTACTGAGTTCATAATAATCAATGATTCCAAGTTCTTTAATATTAGAATTTTTAAAACTATATTTAATATCCTTGGGTCCGATGATATTAAAATTTAAATTAGGATTCATACTAGCCATTTTTTCAATACTTTCTACATCAATCCACGAGGAAATAGATCCGAAAAACACTACCTGATTTGATTTTATAACCGTTTCGTCAGTTGCATAATCAAGTTCAAAACTTCCATTCGGCAAATACATTATGTTTTTGTTGTATCGTTGTGCAATGTAACCTAGTTTGATTGCACTAACAGATACAAATTTACATTTTTTCATTAATCTTCTTTCGGCATTAAGTAAAATTTCAGGAAAATTGATTTCTGAAATAGTTCTTCTAAATTCATTCCATAAATCTATAGAATCATATATTACATTATAATTTTCTAATTCTTCGTCCGAGAGCAACAAGCCAAAATACGGATGCATCACCCAAATAAATTCATAAATTGATAAATCTATTTCATGGAATAGTTGCTGAATATTTTTTTTCGTATTCCATACTTTGTAATTTTCAGACTGTATTTCAGTTTTTTCATTTAACCCTATATAGTCTATAAAGTATCCTTTACTTTCAAAAATATTTACTAAATGTTGTGGCCTTTGCCTTGTTTTATTTTGATATGGAACTCCACTACATATTAGTATTTTCTTCATAGTTAATTACTCCTTTAAATAAAGGTCATGGAGAAGTTTCTCCATGACCTTTATAAGATAGAAAATATTAATGAAAAGATAGAAAAGATTAACGCAAAAGTTGAAGAACTGCTTGAGGCTGCTGATTAGATTGGCTCATCATTGCTTGAGCAGCTTGATTTAAGATGTTGTTCTTTGTGAAGTTCATCATTTCTTTAGCCATATCAACATCACGAATACGTGATTCTGCAGCTTGAAGGTTTTCAGCAGAAGTGCTCAAGTTATTGATAGTATGCTCGAGACGGTTTTGTGTTGCACCTAAAAGGGAACGTCCTTTTGAGACTGTCTCAATTTGTGTCGAGATTGTGTTAACTAACGCTGTAGAAAGAGCTGATGTTGCAACACTCGTTGATGATAGAGAACCTACTGCTGTGTTAACAGTATCGAGGTTAACTCCTGCTGTAGTAAAATCAACTGCCATTGTTTGAGCATTGTTTGCCCCGACTTGGAAAGTGACACTTCCAGATACACCAGCAGTTCCGTTAAGCAATTTCTGTTCGTTAAACTCCGTATTATCTTTAATTCGTGTAATTTCTTTTCCAAGCTGAGCTAATTCATCTCCGATTGCTCCACGATCAACAGCTACGTTTGTATCGTTAGCTGCCTGCACAGCGAGTTCACGCATACGTTGAAGGATTGAGTGAGTTTCATTCAACCCGCCCTCTGCAGTTTGAATCATCGAGATACCATCTTGTGCGTTTTTCGAAGCCATATCAAGACCACGAATCTGTCCGCGCATTTTTTCAGAGATTGCAAGACCAGCAGCATCGTCGCCAGCACGGTTGATGCGAAGACCTGAAGACAATTTCTCCATCGCTTTACCAGTTTGTGCTGTGTTGAATGACATGTTACGGTGTGCGTTCATCGAGTTAAGGTTGTGGTTAATAATCATTGTAATTTCCCTCCATAGGTTTAAGTTTTTTCCGCTCTTCCAAATCCATTTGTCCGAGCATACAAGGTTTAGGCCGGCCCCTCACCTTGTATTAGTTGGTAACGTTTTTGCGTTTCCATACTCTATATCGGAAGTTCAGAGATTCTGTTTAGTGTTTTTTGAAAAAACTTTTTGTGGGATGCATTTTGATCGACTTGATTTTTCCCCCCTTGAATTCGTAAAAAAATCGTGAGTGCTTAACTATCACTTCAACTCTGCCTCTCAAGAACTTTTCACTTCTTATTTAATTCATCTACATTTAACCACTAACCTCCGGTGCATTTTTTACTCTACTAAATCGCTTCATCATGCGATTTGTTCTTTAATTATCTCTCTCAAAAAAATATATTTGAAACACCATAAAAATCCCAATTATCATACAATCGTTTACCTATTTTAGAAATTGTTCCTTTCAATCCTTTCCCGATTTTCTCTATACTTGGTTCGAACATTCATTATTTATCGTTTTCAAATCAAGGAGGGAAACCATTGAACAAACGAAGTAAACGCTTGAGTACAGCCATCTTTTTATCCGGTGTGCTGTTTGCCACGATGTATACTCAAGACGTAAATGCCGCATCGAAAACAGCTACTGTCGATACATCTATCTTAAATGTTCGACAATCTTCCTCTACATCATCTCCAATCGTTGGAAAGTTGACAAAAGGAAACAAAGTCTCTGTATTGAACGTCAAAGGGTCTTGGGCTGAGATTAACTATAAAGGGGCGAAACGCTACGTTTCTTCCGCCTATTTAAAAATGACAACAGCAACACCGGTATCGGCAAGTAAAGTCAAGCAGACGTACACCGTCACCGATAACTTGAATTTGCGCCAATCGGCCAACTTGAAAGCGCGAGTCCTTGTCACCATCCCTAAGAATAAAGAGGTGCAATACCTTTCAAAAACAGGAACTTGGTATCGCGTAAAATATGGATCAAAAACTGGATATGTTGCGGCCAAGTACGTTAAGGTACAAAACACTGTCGTCAAAAATGCTACCACGGCTGCACCGAAGCCTACTACAGTCACAAAAAACAACGCTTCATCTAGCACGACGAAACAAGTATATGCAACGACTGCGAACTTGAATTTACGTAGCACGGCCTCGACGAAAGCAAAAGTTCTCGTCACCATCCCGAAAAACAAAGAAGTCCAATACATCGCGAAGTCTGGCAATTGGTTTAAGGTGAAATACGGCTCCAAAACCGGTTTTGTGTCTGCTAGCTATATCAAAGTGACGAACAAAACCGTCAGTCCAGCTCCTATCAAGCCTGCTGCGCCAAAACCGCCTGCACCGAAACCTCCTGCTGCTACATCGGCGCAGACAAAAGTGTATAAGACCAAAGAAAATTTGAACTTACGTAGCACGGCCTCAACGAAAGGCAAAGTGCTCGTCACCATTCCAAAAAACAAAGAAGTTCAATACATTTCGAAGTCTGGAAATAGGTACAAAGTCAAGTACGGATCGAAAACCGGTTTCGTGTCTGCCACGTACATTTCAGTGACTACGAAAACGGTGACCCCTGCGAAACCAGCGCCTAAGCCACCAGTTGCCGCTCCTTCGAATAAGGTCACTTATAATACAAAAGAAAACCTCAACTTGCGCAGTGCGGCATCATGGTCTGGTAAAATCCTTCTCACGATTCCAAAAAACAAAGAAGTGACTTATGTCTCGAAGTCTGGTGATTGGATGCGTGTCACTTACAACGGAAAAACCGGCTATGTTGCAAGCAGCTATTTGACAGCAGTCAAACCAGCTCCGGCAAAGCCGGTCACGCCAGCTGCGAAAAAGTATTATTACACGACTGCGAACTTGAATTTGCGTGCCTCGAACTCATTAAGCGGAAAAGTCATTGTGACTTTATTGCCCAATAAAAAAGTCGAGTTCGTATCGGCACACGGTGATTGGTACAAAATCAAGTACGAGAATAAAGTCGGTTTCGTCTCAAAGAAATATTTGACCGAGAAAGCTCCTGTCGCACCGAGCAAACCGGTTGAAACCGAGCAAGACTATACGATTGCGTATGAGGCTGTCGTCACTGCAATGCCAAGCTTGAACGTTCGGACTGCGCCAGATGCAAGTTCAACTCAAATTGGTACGGTACTTCACAATCAAATCATCGGAGTAATCAAGAAAATCAACGATTCGTGGGTTCAAATCGAATTTGAACTGAATGGGAAATTGGTACCAGCATACGTGCATAGTTCGTATATCAAACCATATACTGGTCCGACTGTACCAGAGACCGTACCTGGTACAAAAAACGTTGTTTTGAACTACAGCGACTATGATTTGAAGTTGACCGACATGGTTCAAATCCAAAAGAACGTCAATGCTCAAACCGATAAATACCGCGGGACTGCCGCTTTTGTATCAAAAGAGTTTATCCAATTGATTGAAGGAACTCAAACTGGCAAAGTCTCGACAAACGCCTTGAATGTCCGGGCGGATGCGACGACGAACTCGCACGTATATGGCATCCTTAACATGAACAGTGTCGTCAACGTCCTCGGTGAGAAAGACAACTTCTATTTGATCTCGTACAAGCGGAAAACCGGCGAATCGGAACGTGTCTTCGATAACACATGGCGGTTAGCGACGGAGTCTGATATTTTGAACCAAGTCGATCCACGTCTCGTGAAGTTCGAAGCTGCCCTTGATTCACCACGTGAATCGTTCCAATACTTGGACCTCTCGAAGTCTGCCAACGTTTCAGCTACGATTTTAAACAAAACGCTTCAAGGAAAAGGAATTTTGTCTGGTCAGGCGCAAGCCTTTATCGATGCGGGCAAGTCATATAACATCAACGAGATTTATCTCATGTCACATGCTTTCCTTGAGACGGGGAACGGAACTTCTACCCTCGCTTCAGGAGTTTGGGTAGATCAGACCGGGAAGTTAAGCACATCGACGAGCACACGTTACAAACGTGTCTATAACATGTATGGAATCGGCGCAACAGATGCCAACCCGACAGCAGGGGGTGCAAAATACGCCTTCGACAACGGGTGGTTCACACCTGCCGAAGCCATCAAAGGTGGCGGTCAATGGATCAGCAACCGTTACGTCAACAACACACGTAAACAAAACACGTTGTACAAAATGCGCTTCAATCCAGATAAACCTGGAACGTATCAATATGCGACCGATATCGAGTGGGCATACAAGCAAACGTTCAAAATCCATGAGATTTACAAGTTGCTTGAAGAATACACTGTCGAATTCGATATTCCACGCTTTATTTATTAATTTCATTCAGACGCTAGAAGGAGCCATAACGGTCTCCTTCTTTTTTGTTCTAACTCTAACCCGACAAATAAAAAATAAGGAGAATTATCTCGAATCAGATAATCCTCCTCATTTCACGTTATACGTTCGACACCTTCACTTGCTCCGTCTCATTCTGCAAACTCTCCGCGACACGGACAAGCTCCGTCATCGCGCCGTTCACTTCACCGAGACTGGCCGCCTGTTGGCTCGCTGCTGACGTGACTTCCGTCGCGTAGCGTGACGCCTCTTCGACCATGCCGACGATGCCGGCCGAGTTCGTGACGACCGAGTCGATTTGACCGCGCGACTCATCTAAGAGCGCATCGACCGAATGGACGTGGCTGTACACTTCGTTCGCCGAGTTGTGGATCGACGCGAAGGCGCCTCCCGCCTTCTCGACGAGACCGACGCCCGTCTCGACTTCTGCTTTCACGTTCGCCATCGAAGACGACGTGTCGCCAACTAAACGTTTCACGTCAACGATTAAATCCGTGATTTCTTGCGTCGAGTTCGCCGTCTGTTCAGCGAGCTTCTTAACCTCGGCCGCAACGACCGCGAAGCCGCGTCCATGTTCCCCGGCGCGTGCCGCTTCAATAGACGCGTTCAAGGCGAGCAAGTTCGTCTGAGCCGAGATGTCGCTGATGACGTCCGTGATGCGCGAGATTTCGCCTGTCATCTCTGTCAACTTGCTGTTGAGCGTCGATGACTGTTCGACTTTGCCCGCAATCGCATGCATCGCATCGACCGACGACGAGGCAAGGCCTTTGCCGCTCTCGGCCTCTTGTTGCATCTCACTTGCTGAATTTAGAGCCGAGCCCATCTCGTTACGGATATTCTCCATCGTCCGGGCGACGGCCCCGAGTAGGTCCATCGAGCTATACGTCGCGCTGACGTTGTCCTCGAGCATCTTGTTCAAGGCGTCCATCGCTTGACGGATGTTCTCGCCGGCGACATTGCCTTCTTGGACCGCTGCCGCAATCTCTTGCGCCGAACCGGTGAGCTGGTCCGCCGTGTAACGCATATTCGTCCCTTGCTCCCGTAAGTGCCCGACCATGTTGTCCATCGAGAGGAGCAGACGTCCCATCTCCGAACGGTCTGTCGTCGTCTCGTCCGCGAACACGACCGTCAAATCGCCGTTGCCGACCTCGACCGCCTTGTCGGACGCCAATTCGATGGCCTTGAGCGGACGACGGGCGATCAAGTAGATGACGGCGCCGCCAATCCCTGAAATGAGCAACGCCACGGCCGTCCCGACGAGCATGACCTGACCTTTCGCCATCTCAAGCTCTGTGAGCAGCAAGAGCGTGATCCAGCCGACCGCTCCGCCCGTGATAAAGGATGTGACCAAAATCCATGCGAGCAGTTGGGTCGTAAAGTTTTTGAATAGCTTCACTATGAGTTCCTCCTCTGTGTAATTCATCACCTACTATATCGTCCGAATTCCAGCTTTTGTATAGCGTTTTCAGTTGAAGTTTTGGTCAATGAAAAAACGCCCTCGTCACCGAGAGCGTCTTGATTAAAAACGGTCATCTTCTTTTGTCATGTGCACCTGTTCGCGTGGGGTCATCAACGCGTCGATTGCGAGTGCAATCGCGGCTGCCCAATGTAGCATCATGCCAAGGAACGGGATGAACCCGAGCACCGATGCTGTGATCCCTACGAGTGCCCCGACCGAAATCCGTTTCAGCCGCGACAGCGACACGACGAGCAAGACGATGTGGAACACGAGCATGAACCCGAGCGGTGTGTAGCCCATGCTGATGATGAACAGCCCACCGAGTGCTGGGATGCCGAGAAACGCCTCAAAGGCGGCCCCGAGCCATTTCAAATTCCGAACCATTTATCTCACCTCACAGTTCTAATAGATAGAACTCATAGCCGCCGTTCTCTGCGAACCCGGCCCGCTTGTAAATCTCGAGCGCGGCCTTGTTCTCCGTCTCGACGTCAAGCTCAAGCTTCGTCCGGCCCATGCGGAACAGCTGCTGTACCATCTGCTTCAACATCTTCGTGCCGTAGCCCTTGCCTTGCTCGTCCGCCTTGACGCCGAACGCGTGGATGCTGCCGGCATCTTCGCCCGAAAGGAGCGCGCGAATGACCCCCACCGGACGACCATCGACCTCACCGATGTACGTCACTCGGTCCGGCGTGTCAATCTGTTGATAGATGTTCTCCGTCACGTCGAGCGGGTCGCCGAACGCCTCACTGAGCGTCTCGATGATGAGCGGGCGGTCCGCTTCCGTCGCCTCCCGGAGCGATACTTCGTTCGGCTTCAAGAATAGCTCGGCTTTTTTGAGCACCAAGTTGTATTCTGAGAATTGGTACGCCGCGCCGAGATGGTCGATGACCGCCTTGCCGTCCTTCGATTTGCGATCGATGACGAACGTGAACGCTTCACAGCCATTCTGTTTCGCGTCCTGCTTCGCCGTTTCAAAGAGCGCCTTGAAAACGCCTTGTTTCCGATAGTCCGGATGCACGAGCGCATTCACTTCATACTCGTTCGGAAGATACGGGAAGAGCACCATATAGCCGACGAGCGTTTCGTCATCATAGACGGCGTAGTCGTTCTGACCGACTGCCACGTGTCCGAGTTTCACGTCAATCTTGTCATATGCGTTGACCGCTACCTCGAGCGCCGCCACCAGTTCTGCCTGTCTCACTTCTTCTACTGTCCAATTCATGAAATCACCTCACGTCATATTGTAGCATAATCGAAAAAGCCCGCCGTAGCGGGCGGACTCATAACGTCCGGAATTCAAGCTCCGGTAATGTCTCGAGCAGTTCGGCAATCTCATCCGTGTGCGCCTCGGCACCCGGGACGGCCTCGGTCGGTTCGACCCAGAAGAACGTCTTGTCGCTCGCACCGAGGTAGTTGCCGTAGCCGACTTCCTGGGCGAACGCCTCTTCCGATAGTTCACGGTCAATCAAGTCCAAATGGAACAACAACTGGTCGTCGCCGTCCTCGACGTTATAGTAGAGGTCGAACGTGCCATAGCTGTTCTTGTCGCCGACATCGACGACGTCCTGCGCCTTCTCGATATAGACGTCCCCACGCTCAATCGCCTCGACGATTTTCGATGGGAGAATGATCTCGTAACCGAGCTCACGGTCACGGATCGTCTGCGTCGTATCATCCGTCCGTCCCCGGGACGAAACGACACCGACCGTTGCGACAAGGGCACCCGTCACGCCGAGCGCGACCGCCCACTTCATTGTTTTGTTCATATGGATTCACTCCTCTTTGGTCTAGCCATGAGACGATTATCGCACAAAATGACCGTAAATCATTAAATATTCTGAAAAAATGTTTTAGGATGCGTTGACGCACGTCCGTCAATCCCATACGATGAAGATATCGTATTATAGAAAAGAGGAACTGATATGTCAAACGAACAACAATTGTCACGCGCACAGCTCGACGCGCTCTTAAAAAACGTCTTCGCCCTTCAAATCCCGGTCATCGAGAAGTTCATGACCGACTTGTTCAGAAAGTACGTCTCGACAGCGTCCACGTTCAAACAGGACATGGATACGATGAAAGCGACAGAATGGCATAAGCAGTTCTTCGGTCAGAAAGTGATGCCGCACTTGTTCATCGAGAACCTTGGCTTCGGCGCGTCGTTCCGTCATCAGGAGCAAGACAAAGTCGTCAAAATTCCGGACAATATGACGGTCGTGAAACCGGACTCGGACGACCAGATTGAAGAGATTCTCCAAAACCTCGACAAGACGATGGCGTCGATGGACAACATCAAAAACAAGGGACTCGTCAAAAAGTTCTATAAAGAGACGCTCGAACTCATCTGCCAGCTCGGTAGCCGGACTGGGATGATGGACGAGTTTTATGAGCAAGTCAAAGGCAGCTTGACGAAAGCATGACCTTTCATCCACGTTCACGGACGTGGATTTTTTTAATGACCGTCCCGCGGCTCGAACACCGCCAAGCGCTCGATATTGGCCAGAATCGGCCGTGCCTTCCCAATCAACGTCTGCGTCGTCTCGAGCGACAGCGACTGCTGATGCGCCTCGATACTTGCCCATACCTCATAGACGACGATCGACTCATCGTCGAGCGAGACGTTCACCCGGTATGTTTCGCACGTCGGCTCTCGTTCCATCGCCGTCGCCGCCTCGAGCAAAATCGCGAGCAGCGTCTCGCGCTCACCTGATACGGCGGTCAGTTTTCCGATCAATCCATAGGACATGTTCATCCCTCCTTGTCATATCGATTCGTCACTGGTACGACAGTCTCCTTTACGTTGAATTGGCTACGACTATGCAGCACGACCCCGACCATGACGAGCGAGATGCCGACGAGCGACAGTCCGGACGGCAGATGAGCCTGCAGGAAAATCAACTCGCCGATGAGCGCGAACAGCACCTCGAGCGCCTGGGTCGCCTCGACCGTGGCCAGTCTCCCCATATCGTGCTTGACGAGGTCGGTCGCCTTGAAGAAGAGCACCGTCGCGACGACGCCCGATAACAGGGCGACGAGAAGCGTCTGCGTCAGTTGAGAGTTCGTAGGTGCCCCCGTCGTCAGCCCGTAGCCGAACAAAAGGAGCCAGACCGGGAGTGAGCCGATGCACATGCCGAGGATGCGTTCGAACACGTCATGGTCGGTGTGGGCCATCATCTTCCGGTTGCCGAGCGGATAGGCGAACGCGGCAATCAATACCGGCACCACCCCGATCCACAGGAAGCGCGGCTCGAAGTCGGCGAGGAACTCGACTTGCATCAAGACGACGCCGAACAGAATGAGTCCTGAGAAGCGGAGCGCCGTCCACGGAATCCGCTCCCGCGTCCCGTCGCTCCGGCGGAACAGTGGTGACAACAAAGCCCCGGCGATGATCGTCACTTGCCACGTGCCGGCGATGAGCCAAGGCGGGGCAACCTCGGCGGCGAGACAGATCGGGACGTAAAACAGACCGAAGCCGACCGTCCCCCAGACGAGCCACGGGAGCGGGGTCTCGGTAAGGGCAAGACGCACCCGATGCATGCCACCCCGGACGGCCACGACGAGCATGAGCAACGGAATCATGAACAGGAAGCGGAGCGAGGCGCTATACGCCCAACTCCCCCCGCCGACCTGCATCGATTCATTCAAGACGAACGTGCTCGCGAAAAACAAGGCGGCGAGTACACCTAATAACAGCGGACGCATACGGTCTCTCCTTTCTGAATCCCCACTTGTTCCCTATCCGTCCCGCATTTCCCTGCCTCCACAAAAAAATCAAGCAGCGTCCGCTGCTTGATTCGTCTCAATGGATATCGCGTTTGCGGAAATTCCCGCCTTTGACCTCGGACACCTCGTACACGACGACGAACGCCTCGGGGTCGACCTGGTTGATGATTTCTTTCATCTTCCGCTCCTCAAGCCGGTTGATGACGCACGTGATCTCGTAATAGCACTCTTTTGAGTACGCACCTTGAATCTGGTTGAGCGTCGCGCTCCGACCGAGCCGGTCGCGAATCGTCTCGACCATGACCTCAGGCGCGCCCGTGATGATCTTGAACGTCTTCGCACCGCTCAGTCCCTCCTCAACGATATGAATCACTTTCGAGGCGATGAAGTAGGCGATGGCCGACAGGACCGCTCCTTGCAGGCCGAACACCGTCGAGACGACGATGAAGACGAACACGTTCAAGAAGAGAATCAAGTCGCTCGTCCCGAACGGCAACTTCCGTGATAACAGGACGGCCAGCATGTCGATGCCGTCGAGGGCGCCCCCGTTCCGGAGCGATAGCCCCATCCCGAGCCCGAGGATGATCCCCCCGACGACGGTGACGAGCAGCGTGTCCCCATCGATAATCGTCGGGACGTGGTGCATGATGAGCGTCCCGACCGATAGCGAGGCTATGCCGGTGACCGACAGGATGGCGAAGCTCTTCCCGATCTGCTTATAGCCGAGATAGACGAACGGGATATTGAGAATCCCGAGGAACACGCCGAGCGGGAGACCCGTGAGTTGGGAGACGACGATGCTGATCCCGGTGATGCCCCCGTCCGATACGCTGTTCGGGATCAAGACCGACTCGAGGCCGTACGCCGCGATCATCCCGCCGATGATGTTCATGATGATTTGAAAGCCCATGAGCCAGGCTCGATTGTCACGTTTCATGAGTAACGTCCTCCTTTTTGTTTTAACTTTCCTAGTCTAACATAAAAAAATAGTAGAATAACATCTTCGGTGTCGATGAAAAACTTGTGTCAGATTCTCTGCCGCTTCTGCTTCATCCCGTGTGAGGTTTGCTATACTAAAAAGAAAAAGGGAGTGACCCCCGATGCAGCGTCCACCGATGCCTTCCCCGACTCCGGAGGAAGTGCTCCGCTTGAAACGTGTCCATAACCCGATCAAACCGACCGAGCTTCTCGCCAAGGGGCTGCTCCTGTTGCTCGGCGCCTTCATCTTCGCGGTCGGGCTCGAGGCATTCCTCGTCCCGAACCAGATCATCGACGGCGGCATCGTCGGCGTCTCGATCATCACGTCATATTTGACCGACACGAAGCTCGCCATCTGGCTCGTCTTGTTCAACATCCCGTTCATCTTCTTCGGCTATCGCCAAATCGGGAAGACGTTCGCCGTCGTCACGTTGTTGGCGATTACGCTCATGTCCGGCTTCACGATCTTGCTCCATTCGGTCGAGCCGTTCACTGACGATTTGCTGTTGTCGACCGTGTTCGGCGGCTTCTTGCTCGGCGCCGGGGTCGGGCTCGTCATCCGGGCCGGTGGGTCGCTCGACGGGACCGAGATTTTGGCCGTATCGTTCACGGACCGGTTGCCGTTCTCCGTCGGTGAGATCGTCATGTTCTTCAACATCTTCATCCTCGGAATGGCCGGGTTCATCTTCAGCTGGGACCGGGCCATGTACTCGCTCCTCACGTATTTCATCGCCTTCAAGACGATCGATATCGTGCTCGAAGGAATCGATCAGTCGAAGGCCGCGTGGATCATCACCACCTCACCCGATGACGTCGGTCAAGCCATCATGGACCGACTCGGCCGGGGTGTGACGTATTTGCACGGGGAAGGCGCCTACACCGGCGACGGCAAGAAGGTCGTCTTCACCGTCATCAGCCGACTTGAAGAGACGAAACTGAAAGACATCCTCGACGACTATGACGAGAAGGCGTTCCTCGCCATCGGCAATATCCATGACGTCCGGGGCGGCCAGTTCAAAAAGAAAAATATCCACTAAAAAAATCGGCCCCGCGGGACCGATTTTTTGTTTATCCGATTTTCGCTTGATTGCGCCCGCTCGTCTTCGCCGCGTAAAGGGCGGCGTCGGCCCTTTCGAACACGACAGTGCCCGGCTCGGCCCCGGCGAGCGATGCCCCGAGCGAAACCGTCATCGGGATGTGCATCCCTTCGAACGAGAATGGGGTGTCGCGGATGACCTTGACGATATCGTCCGCAATCAACCGGACGTCACCGGCATCCTCGAGCACCATCAGAAACTCTTCCCCGCCATAGCGCCCAACGAAGCCGTCCGGCGGACAGTTCGCCTGTAACGTTTGACCGATGTGGTGAAGCGCTGCGTCACCGGCCCGATGACCATATGTATCGTTCAACTGCTTGAACCGGTCGACATCGATGACGAACAGCGCCCAAGGGAGACCCGACATCTCGACCTCGTTCAAACGTTCGAGCGTCATATAGCGGTTCGGGAGACCCGTCAGCTCGTCAATCGTCGCCCGCTGCGCGTGCAGCCGGAACATGCGCAGGTGCGTCTCAATCTGTTTCGCGACCCAGTAACACATCCAGCCACCGAGGAACGTCATGACGAAATACGGCAAGAACACGGTCGTGAACGCCTGAATCGGGACGTTGCCAGCAATTCGAAACAAGACGAGCACGGCCCCGAACACGAGATAGGCCGAATACAAGTGACCGCGTCGCATCACCAGTCGATTTAACACGAGCGACAACACGAAGAACAAGCCGAGCGTGCCGAACGAGCGGATGAATTGGTCGGTCATGCCGTCGAGACCGAAGCGACTGAGAAGAGTCAACCCCATCGTGACTGCGACTCCGACCGGTCCGGCATAGGCGCCTGAGAGCGCGAGCGGGATAATCCGGAGGTCGACTCTTGCCTCTCCGACTTGAAACGAGTTGACCGTCAACAGTACGGCCGCGAGCCCCATGGCGAGACCAAACCAGATACGGACCGCATAAGGAGAACCTGCCTGAATCGGCAACAGCTGGCGCATGAGATACAGGGCCAGTGATAAAACGAGATAGATGATACTGACATTGATGAAAAAGATGTTGATGACTTGACCCAAGCCTTGTCCTCTCCCGCCATTTCTTTCCTCCTATCCTATCGTACAAAAGTGACGCATGTCACCCTATCCAAATTTTAGGACAGCTAAAAAGCCGGAAGCTCACGCTTCCGACTTGTTTTGCATCATCTGTTTCATCAAGTTGGCGCTGTCGCGGGCCGATTCGTTCTCGGCCTGCATCTGGACGTACACCTCATGACGATGGATGTCGATATGGCGCGGGGCGTCGATGCCGAGCTTGACCTGGTCGCCTTCGATGGCGAGCACGGTGAGCGTCACATCGTCCCCGATATGGATGGCCTCGCCTTGTTTTCGTTTCAATACGAGCATCAGCGCACCTCTTCTTTCTGACCGCCGAGCGGGAACCGGGCCGGGTAGACGTCATCCAAGATGACTTGCTTCCCGCGGCGCTCTTTCGTCTCGATGACGATTGGGGCCTTCAAGTTGAGCGTCGAGGCGTCGAACGGTTCGCGGAGCGTCACGATGGCATACACCGAGACGTGTTCCGCCTCATCGATGCCGAGCTGCTCTTTCGCGCCGTCGGTCAACTCGAACGCATAGTCCGACTTGTGCCAGAACGGGTTCGTCACGACGAAGGCGCAGGCCGGGTCCTCGAGCGACTGGAGCGACCAGAACGGGAGCTCGTCGCCGTACGGGATGAGGGCGAACGTCTTCGACTCCGGGAACCCGGGAATCTCGCTGACGAACGAGATCGTCTCGTCTTCATTTACTTCGATCTTGCCAAAATAGTCTGTCTCAATGAACATGGGTCATCCTCACTTTCAACGCGTCTCATCATACATGCCACCGACCGGCCACATTTCGAGCGATGCCTGTTGACGGAGCGAGATGTCCGTCGTCCATGGCGTGAACGAGATATCGGCCGGGGTGAGTGATACATCAATCTGTGCCGGCGTCAGGTTCCACTCGATTTTGACATCCGCCGGCGTATACGTCAACTTCACACGGTCGAGCGACTTCGGCATGAAGTCCATGTCGACGACCGGGTACGGGGTGCTCGTCTTCTCGGCGGCCATCGCGGCAATCGGGTTGCCGTTCTCGATGCGCATGAGCCGGTCCCCGTCCCGGGCCGTGCTCGATGTCGCTTCTCGGGCTGCCTGCTCCCCGAGCTGACCGAAGTGGCGGCCGAGCTCGAGTGCTGCCTTCAAGTTGCTTTCACTGCGCGCGACCGACGAGTCGATCTCGAGCGTGCCACCTGTCGTCTGTTGGGTCATCTCGACCTTGCCTTGCGTCATCGACACATCGGCCCTCCCTTGCCGCATCTCGAGGTGGGGCCGGTTCGACGTGATTTGGATGGCAGCCTGCGTCTGCCGCATCTCAAGCCGGGCGATATCCATCGCTTACCGGAGGAAGTCGAGGAGCGTCGGTTGGATGATCCGGGCTCCGGCCGATAGCGCGGCCCGGTGCACCGTCTCGTGAGACTTGAGCTCCATGATGACTTTTTCGATGTCGATGTCCTCGTTATCGGACATGATCGTCTTGGCGATAATCTCATGTTCTTGCAGACGGTTATCGACGAGTTCTAACCGGTTGGCACGCGCCCCGAGCTCAGCCCGCTCCGTAATCAAGTTTTGGGCAATGACATCGAGGTCAGCGAGCTCGTTCGAGAGCACTTCCCCAGATGTGTTCGGGTCGGCCAATTTCGAGACGAGGTCGTGGAGTCCAGCGAACACATCGCTCCCGAACACCGTCTCCGGCTGCATGTTCACTTGAACGGTGATGCCTTTCGATACTTCGAAGGCGACTTTCCCGCTCGCGGCCGGTGCCCCGCCCGGGTAGATGCTGTTGACGTCCCCGTTCGGGTCGGCAAGGAACGCCTTCAAGGCGTCCATATCGACGAGCGGCTGGTCCGTCTTCGTGCCGTTGTAAATATATTTCTCGCCCGACTTCGCGTTCGCGAGCGAGCCGAGATGTTCGATCAACTGATTGACCTCGCTCTGGATGATTTGACGCTGCGACGACTCGTACGTGTCGTTGGCCGCCTGCGTCGTCAATTCGCGGATTCGTTTGACGGCTTCCGTCACTTCGTTCAACGTCGAATCGGTCAAGTCCATCCAGCTCGTCGCCTCGCTGACGTTGCGGCGGAACTGGTCGACCTCGCGCACCTCGGTCCGATAGCGCATGCCCTGCATAGCGACGACCGGGTCCTCGGACGCCTTCTGAATCCGTTTCCCGCTGATGAGCTGTTCCTGGACTTGAGCGAGCTTGTTATAACTGCTCGATAAATGTTTCAAGTTCGTCTGTGTGAGCATCGTCTGTGTGACTCGCATCAAGCATTACCTCCCTACGACACCCATGCCGTTGATGATTTTGTCGAGCATCTCGTCGACGGCCGTGATGTTGCGGGCCGCCGCGTTATAGGCGTGTTGATATTGAATCATCATCGTCATCTCCTCGTCGAGCGACACGGCGCTCACCGCTTGGCGGCGCTGGTCCGAGCTCGCCATGAGCGCGAACGTGCTCTTGGCGAGGCGTCCGCTCTGGTCGGCGGCGACGGCCATGTTGCCGATGACGTTCTGATAGTATTTGCCGATCGACGTGTCCGTCTGGACCGACCCGTCGAAGCTGAGCGTGGCCGACTTCAAGTTCGCCAAGGCGAGGGCCCCGCTGCCGTCCCCGATATTGCCGTCTTGAGACGCGGCGATCAAGTCGAGGTTGTTCATGACGGCGTCGCTCACTTTGATCGTCGCGGCGCTCGCCGTCCCTTCGAAGAAGTTCGCCGTCCCGGCGTTACCTTTGGCGTCCCTATTGTTGCTGTGGGCCGTGTTGAACGCCGAGGCGAACTTGCCGGCCATCTCGTCCAAGTCTTTCAGCATCGTCGCGTAGACGCCGTTCACGCTACCTGACTCTGGCGTATCCGTGCCGTACATCTCGACGAGCGCTTTCCATTTGCCGTTCGGCATCGTGGCGTGCGTGAGGGCCACGTCGGTCCCGCTCGCATCGGTCATGTCGAGACCGTCGAACGAGCCGACCGTACCGTTGATGCCGTCGACGAGCTTATGGTCGACACCATTGATTGAGACGACGATGTCGATGCGGCCCTCGGCGACCTTCTGGGAGTTCCCGCGCGACTCGCCGTTCGTGTAGTCGACCGGGACACGTGTGAAGTCCATGTACTGGGCGAGCTCGTCCATATAGCGGTCACGCTCGTCATACAGTTCGTTCGGGAGTACGCCGAGCGGCTCCGCGTCCCCAATTTGACGGTTGACCTGACTGATTTTCGTCATCAAGTCGTTCACTTTCTTGACGACGACGTCGCCTTCTGAGGCGAGGTCGGCCTGCACTTTTTGGAGTGAGGACGACATGTAGTTGAACGTCTCCGCGAGCGTAATCGCCCGTTGGCGGACGACGCTGCGCGCGCCGGCGTCATCCGGGTTGACCGACAAATCTTGGAGCGAGGCCCAGAACAAGTCGAGCGATTTGGCGAGGCCGGTCTCGGACGGCTCGTTGACGATGTCCTCCATCCGACCGAACGCCGCCTCTTTCGTCGCGTAATAGGCGTTCTTCACCGACTCGTCGCGGTACTGCTGGTCGATCATCAAATCGCGGATTCGGGCGAGCGTCTCACCGCGGACACCCGTCCCGAACTGCCCGGCCTTCGTGCCCCCGAAGTTGACGCTGAGTTGTTCGGTCATGCCGAGCGACAAGCGTTGGCGCGAGTAGCCCGGGTTCGAGGCGTTAGCGACGTTGTTCCCTGTCGCCTGGAGCGCCCATTGGTGCGTCGTTAAACTGCGGCGCGCCGTTTCTAATCCCATAAATGTTGAGCCCATCAAACTTCCTCCTTATACATCCCGGCTGAACGAGCGCGTCTCGAGCGCCTGTTGACCGTACGTGAAATCATCTGCCTCTGGCATGAGCATGTCCAAATGCCATTCGATATACCGGAGCGACTGTTCGAGCAGGACGGCGTTCAATTCATTCTGCCGTTTCAGCTCGAAGAGAACCGGTCGTAACGCTTCCTTCTCTTCATCGTCCAAAACGAGCGTTCCTTGAAGTCGTTCCGCTTCTTTTTGTTTGATTTGTCGGACGAGCGTCGCCTCTTCCTTGACGAGCGCGCTGAAAGCAGGCATGTCGCCGTTGACGAGCAGCCGTTCTTTGTCATAAGCCAGTTCGAGCAAGCGTGTATGTAATGTGAGCATAAGTCTCTCCTTTGTCCAAAAAAAGAGCCGACTAAAGAAAGGGTGTCCCTTGTTTAGTCAGCTTCCGTGCCATCTTATTTATGCGAAGGTCTCCCTCGGACCCCGCTTTCATTCATCCTTGTAGAAAGCGTTTGGCGATGTCGCGCGCGTCCCGTGAATACGTCCCGGCGTTAATCTCTGCCTTCAAGGCGTTGATTTTCTCCAGGCGCTCCGGGTGTTTCACCGGTTCTTCAAACCGGGCGCGGGCTTCGGCCGATATCGATAGCTGGTCCGTTTGGCGTGTCAGCTCGGGCTTCGTCTCAGGTTGCGTTTTCTTCTCATAAGTGTTCGGTAAGTGTACCCACTTTGCAGAATCGATGCGCATGCGTGTCCCCCCTCTTCTCAGTTGTTAATCCAAACGATAAGCGCGAACGCTCTGTTTCGTGACGCTGGTTTGTAGCCCTTTCAGTTCTTGCTGCATGTCGCTCTGACAGCCCGCGCATACCTTTCCTTGGTTCGTCGGATTGCCGCAACGCACGCAGGCGATGTTCAGTGACGGGTTGTCCTTGATGATCAGGCGTCCTTCATGGATATATCGCGTGATATCAAGTTCGGAGACGCCTGTCGCTTCGACGAGGGCTCCGATTGTCGTCTGTTTGTTGGCGGGTTCGCGGATGAAGTCCCGGACTTTCAAGAAGTTTTGGAAATCGACTTCCGCGCAGGATGGGCAGTATGGCGAGCGGCTTTGTTTCATGAACAGCCGTCCGCACGTTTGACAAGTTGTTGCTTCCACAGTCATTCACCTCTGCCCTTTATATCGGACGCATTTTTGATTTGTTTAGCGTCCGGAACAGGCAAACGGCAGAAACTTGTTCCGCCCCGGCCCGGCGCAAGGTGAGCGCCGCCTGATGGAGCGTCGTCCCCGTCGTATAGACGTCGTCGACGAGGACAATTTTGCCACGGCGCGGCAACTGCTGTACAGCGAACGGATTCGTACGGTGCCGCCTTTCTTCTTTCCCAAGTTCACGCTGACTCGAAACCTCGGATTTGACGAGCACCTGCTCCGTCGGTCCGATCATCCTTGCGAGCAGCTCCGCCTGATTGAAACGCCGCGTCCGTAACCGCTCCTCACTGAGCGGGATCGGGACGTAGACGACACCCGGTTCCCGCACCGCGCGTAATACGTCGCGCAGTTGGTGCGCCAAGACGACGTCGCCGCCGAACTTATAACGATGGAGCCAATTCGCGCCCGCCTCGTCATAGGCGTAGAGCGAACGGACGGTCAAGTCGAGGTCAAGGGCGAGCCAACGGACGCAATCGCCGCACGTCGCTCCGTCCTCGGTCGGATGCCCGCAGCGCGGACAACCCGCGACGAGCGGTGTCAACATCTTCTCACAGTCTGGACAGGCCCAATCCCGCTTCAACAGCGTCGCCGGGCTCCACGGGACGGTGAACGGTTTTCGGCAGACGAGGCAGTTCATCGCCGGTTCGCCTCCTCAATCTCACGGATGGCTTTGTCTTGGCGAAACGTGCGCTCGTCGTAAAAAAAGACGACGTCGCCGGTCGGTGCGGTCGGTTTGCGCCCGGCCCGGCCAGCCATCTGAATGAGGGCGCGCGACGAGAACAAGGCGTGACTGCTGTCGAGGACGGCGACGTGAACCCCGGTGACGGTCATGCCCCGCTCCCAAATCGATGTCGCGAGCACGATTCCGTTCGTCGATTCGAGCCACTCGAGCACGTCGGTCCGCTCATCCGTATCGGCCGAGACGGCCTGGTAGGCGAACCCGTTCGCCGCGAGCAGTTCCCCGTAACGGACGAGGTCCGGTTTCGTCGGGACGAACAACAGACGCGGTGCCGCCTCGTACCGGCGACAGAAGTCGAGGATGGCGGATTCCTTCTCACGGATGAGCCGGGGCACGGGCAAGTCATGGCCGTGATAGCGCCGGGACAGATGCACCGTCGGGAACTGACGCTGCCAGACGGTCGGCGTCGCCGTCACGAATAAAAACAATCCTTTCCCGGCCCGGCGGAGCGTCCACCAGAGCGCGAGGTCGAAGGCGAACGGGAAGGCGTCGGACTCGTCGACGAGCACAAAATCGAACACATGTCGGAGGTTCACGAGCAGCGGCGCCGTCGCGACGGTGATCATGCCGATTGTGTCCTTGTCCCCACCGCCGTAGCGCCGGGTGATCGGGACGGTGAAGGCGGCCTCAAGCCGGTCGGCCCACTCGATGGCGACGTCACGGCGCGGTGAGACGATGAGGACGCGCTTCCCGTCATTGACGGCACGCGCGATGACAGGGAACGTCATCTCTGTCTTCCCCGCCCCGCAGACGGCATGGACGAGCCCGCTCGTCTTCGTCTCCCACCAAGTGAGAAGCTGTGCGCTCACGCGCTGTTGGTCCGCACCCAATTGGAACGGCATGACGAGGTCAGTCGGCTCGACCGACGTCGTCACCTCCGCTTCGGCAAGACGATCGCACTGACAGACGCGACCGAGGTGGAGGCAGTTGCGGCAATAGCGGCACGGTCCGTGATGGCACATATAAGCACGCGTGTCCGTGCTCAGACAGCGCTGGCAGACGCCGAAGCGGATGGCGGGAGTTCCTTCGGGTGTCACGATGAGTTGACCCATAACATCAATCCTTTTTCTATACACGCTAGCAGACGAACATCACGTCCACACGTCACGTTCGTCGATGGAACGTGGACGGTTAACGGCAAGACACCCTCTCATTTCAGGCTGTAGACGGAGGTGAACGAGCAGACAATCGACTATACTCCAAGTAGACCAATTACTGGAAATGAGGAAACAGTCATGTTCAAACGACCCATCCACAATATCTTGACCGGTTTAGGCATGCTCGGCGTCCTGCTGGCTGGTCTCTGGCTTTCCTACGAGGTGCTCGGGAGCGACAAAGCGAAACAGCGGGCCATCACCGCGGCGGAGGCTTACGTCGCGACGACGTATCCCGCGCTCACGCTCGACGTGTCGGACACGCAATACATGTTCCCGTACGGTTCGAGCTATGCCGTCACGTTCACATCGCCCACGAGCGTCGACACGACGTTTGCGGTCCTCGTCACGAAATCCGGCGACGTCATCCATGATGAGTATGAGGACGTCATCAGTGGCGAACAGACGTATCAACGATTGAACGACGCCTACTTCGAACTGACGGACCGTCTGTTCACGTCGGGGCGTTTCCCGTTCGCGGTCACATATGGGCATGGCCACATCCCTCAGGAAGACGATCAGACGAGCCCCCCAGGTGTCCGGCTCGCAGACCTTCAGCTCGATGAGACGCTCGACGTGTCCCGCTATGCGGCCGAGTATGGCCACATCCACCTCGATTTGCCGGACGGGCCGTTCTCGCCTGAGGCGATGGCCGACTCGTTGACGGCGACGAAGCGCTTCTTCGACACCGAAGACGTCCCGTTTCATTCCATCAGCCTCAGCCTCCTCGACTACGAGACGGTCTACTTCGTCCGCAGCATCCTGTACGAGGAGATCTCGTCACCGCGTCTTGCAGAGATTATCCGGGACCGCACATCCACTGACTGACAAAAGGTTCAACCGACGGCCATCGGTTGAACCTTTTCGTCGTCCATCATGAGCAGACAAAAAAAACAGGCACGCCATTTCTGGCGCACCTGTGTTTATGATTCGTCCGTGTCTTCCGACGCCGTCTCACGCAAGGCGAGTCGCACCCGCTCCACGTGATTCTCCGTCATCTCGATGACGGTCAAGACGTAACGGTCGAACTCGAGCGTGTCACCGACCTCGTGCGTCTCGCGGTGGACCTGGAGCCAACCGCCGAGCGTATCGATGCCTTCTGAACGTTCGAACGTGATGCCGAACCGTTCCTCGAGTTCTTCAAGCAAGACGCGCGTATCGATTTCATACGTCGTGTCGTCAACCGTATGAATCGGGTCGACCTCGTCCTCGTCGAACTCGTCACGGATTTCTCCGACGATTTCTTCAAGCAAGTCTTCGAGCGTGATGAGACCGGCCGTCCCGCCGTATTCGTCCAAGACGATGGCGATGTGGGTCCGAGCCTCACGCATCTGTTTCAATGTATCTTCCAAAGGCGTCATTTCATGCACGACCGGAAGCTCTTTCACATAAGTGGAGAGATTGATGGACGGGCTGACCGCGAGTCCCATCAATACCTCTTTGACGTTGATGTAGCCGATCAAGTTATCCTTGTCGCCGTCCTCAGTGATCGGATAACGGGTATATTGACTGTCCGCGAACGTCTCGAGCACTTCGGCCCGCGTCGCTTCAATATCAATCGCCTCGACTTTCGTCCGGGGCACCATCACGTCTTTCGTGACGTGCTGGTCGAACGAGAAGATGTTTTGCATCATCGCGAGTTCCGTCTGGTTGATTTCACCGCTTTGGAAACTTTGCGCCATGATGATCTTCAACTCTTCTTCCGAGTGCGCTTGCTCATGTCCGGCCGGTTTGACGCCGAACAATCCGAGCAACATCCGTGCCGATCCGTTCAATAACCAGATGAACGGGAACATGATCCGTCCGAACCAGAACAACGGTCGGGCGAAGATGAGCGTCATCCGTTCCGCATATTGAATCGCGAGCGTCTTCGGTGCGAGTTCCCCGATGACGACGTGCAAGAACGTCACGATCGCGAACGCGACGGCGAACGAGATAATCGATGCGAGCGACGCCGGGATGTCGAACTCGTTAAAGAGCGGGGTAAGCAATCGCACGACCGACGGTTCCCCGAGGAAACCGAGTCCGAGCGCCGTCACCGTGATACCGAGCTGACACGCCGACAAGTAATAGTCGAGGTCAGATGCGACCTTTTTCGCGAGAATCGCCGACTTGTTCCCTTCCGCCACCAATTGATCGAGTCGTGACATCCGCACTTTGACGACCGCGAACTCCGATCCGACAAAAAATGCAGTGAGCGCGATCAATAACGCCACCAACAACAACAATACCCAAATCGGGCCTTCCACTTCTCCGCCACCGCCACCGGCAGCCATTACGTGTGTAGAGTAGATCCTGTCCACATGTTCCTCGAGAGACTCGAGGGTCACCTCCATATAAATAATTTACAAGGTCACACGACTGTGTCCTTGCCTAATGAATAACCTACCATGAGAGCCCGCCTCTCGGCAACTAAAAGGAGGCGCTCACATGGAACGCCTCCGAACACTCAGTTTTGTTTATAGAACATGATCGCCTCATACGCCCGGAGCGACAGCGTCGTCCCGTCGAGTTGCGGCACATCATAGTTATGACTGACGACGTCGGCATGCGTGAAACCGGCCGGAATCTCATATGTCGTCTCCGGTCCATAGAAGTTCGCGACGACGAGCACTTCCTCGTGTTCCGTCTTGCGCGTGTATGCCCAGACGTCGAGCGCGTCCGGCGTCAGAATCGTATAGTCCCCGTCCGTCAAGACATCGAGCTCTTTGCGGAGCGAGATCAAGTTCTTGTAGTGGTAGAACACCGAGTTCGGGTCATCGAGTGCCGTCTCGACGTTCACATCCGCATAGTTCGGCGCCACGTTAATCCACGGTGTCCCGCTCGTGAATCCGGCGTGCGGCGTCGCGTCCCACTGCATCGGCGTCCGCGAGTTGTCACGCGACTTTTGTTTGATGGCGGCCATCATGTCCTCGTGCGACACGCCCTGTTCGCGCTTCAACTTATACACGTTGAGCGTCTCGATGTCGCGATACTCGTCGAGCGAGTCGAAGCCCGGGTTCGTCATCCCGATCTCCTCGCCTTGATAGATGTACGGCGTCCCTTGCAGGCCGTGGAGCACCGTCGCGAGCATCTTCGCGCTCTCGACGCGGTGGTCGGTGTCGTTGCCAAAGCGGCTGACGACGCGCGGCTGGTCGTGGTTGCACCAGAAGATGGCGTTCCAGCCCTTTCCGTGCATTCCTTCCTGCCACGTCGACATGATGTCTTTCAGTTGCACGAAGTCGAACGGTGCGGCGACGAACTTCTCGCCGTTCGGATAATCGACTTTCAAATGATGGAAGCTGAACGTCATACTGAGCTCGCGCTCGTCCGGACTCGAGTAACGGACGCAATGCTCGAGCGTCGTCGACGACATCTCGCCGACCGTGATGACGTCGTGCCCGTCGAATACTTCGCGGTTCATCTCTTTCAAATATTCGTGGATGCGCGGCCCGTCCGTATAGAACTTGCGGCCGTCCGAATCGTCTTCTGGGAAGTCCTGCTGCTTCGAGATCAAGTTGATGACGTCGAGGCGGAACCCTTTGATGCCTTTGTCGCGCCAGAAGCGCATCATCTCATAGACGTCCTCACGCATCTGCTCGTTCTCCCAGTTCAAATCGGCTTGGGTCACATCGAACAAGTGGAGGTAATACTGGCCGCTCGCCTCGTCATATTTCCAGGCGTTGCCGCCGAACTTCGACTCCCAGTTCGTCGGTTCGTCGCGCCAGATGTAGTAGTCGCGATACCGTTCGTCACCGGCGAGCGACTTCTGGAACCATTCATGCTCGGTCGAGGAGTGATTGACGACGATGTCCATCATGAGCCCGATGCCGCGTGCCTCGGCCTCGCGGACAAGCTCGTCGAGGTCGTCCATCGTCCCGTATGACGAGTCAATCGCGTAATAATCGCTGACGTCATAGCCGTTGTCATTTTGCGGCGACTTGTACACCGGGGTCATCCAAATGTATTCGATGCCAAGCTCGGCCAAGTAATCGAGCTTCGCCGTCACCCCTTTGATGGAGCCGGTGGCATTGCCTTCCGGGCTATAGAAGCTTTTCGGATAAATTTGATAGACGACAGATTTGCGCCAGTTTGGTTGTGTCATAGATGTAGTCTCCTTTTGTAAGAGTTTTCATTTGTACAGGAAAAGGGGAAGAACCTCCGTCCCTCCCCTTGTCAGTGATCTTCTTATGCAACTTTGTTTTGTTCGATTTCACCCTTCTTCATGTAACGTTTCGACAGCGCGAGCGTCAACACGAACGGAATGACGAGGGCGATGACCATTCCGACGATGAAGATGAGAATCTTATCGGTGAAGATTGACAGGAATCCAGGAAGACCCCCGACCCCGACAGCGAACGCCTGGACGTCGTTCAACGTGATAAACACCGCCGCGACGGCCGACCCGATCATCGCCGAGTAGAATGGGAACTTGTTCGGCAAGTTCACCCCGAACATGGCCGGCTCGGTAATTCCGAAGAAGGCCGAGATCGATGACGTCGACGCCATGCTCTTTTGTTTGGCGTCATGTTTGAACACGAGGAACATCGCGAGTGCGGCTGCACCTTGGGCAATGTTCGACAAAGCGAGCATCGGCCAGAGGAACGTCCCGTTCGTCTCCGCGATGAGCTGCAAGTCGATGGCGAGGAACAAGTGGTGCATCCCGGTGACGACGAGCGGTGCGTAGAGCAAACCGAACAGGAGTGCCCCGACGACCGGTACCGCTTCGAACACGTTGACAATTCCCGTCGCAATCACGTTACCGAGGCCGCGTGTGAGCGGTCCGACGATTGAGAGGGCGAGGAAACCGGTGATGACGATTGTCGTGATCGGCACAACGAGCAATTGAATTGCGTTCGGTACATGTTTCTTCAAGAAGATTTCAATGTGGCTCAAAATGAAAGCCGCGGCCAAAATCGGAAGAATCTGACCTTGGTAGCCGACTTTCTCGATTTCGAACAGGCCGAGGATGTTGAACGTCGGAACTTCGCCTTCAAGCGCCGCTTGTCCGTAGCCCCATGCGTTCAAGAGGTCCGGGTGGACGAGCAAGAGACCCATGACAATCCCGAGCACTTCGCTGCCGCCGAACCGTTTCGTCGCCGACCAACCGACAAGGGCCGGGAGGAAGACGAACGCCGTGTTCGCCATCATGTTGACGAGGTCCCATAGCCCTTGCAGGTTCGGATACTCCTCAATCAGCGTCGCGCCTTCGACGAACAGTCCTTCTGAGGCGAGCAAGTTGTTAATCCCCATCAAGAGACCGGCGACGATGATGGCCGGGATGATCGGCATGAACACGTCCGAGAACACTTTGACGAGTTTCTGGAGCGGGTTCATCTTCTTGCCGCCGGACGATTTGACCTCGGCGACCGTCGCTGCTTCAAGCCCGGCGAGTTTGATGAACTCGGCGTAGACGCGCTCGACGTCACCGGCTCCGATGACGACCTGGTACACACCCGAGTTTTCGAATGCCCCTTTGACGAGATCGGCTTCTTTCACTTTCGCTTCATTGACGAGCGACTGGTCTTTCAACGAAAGACGGAGACGCGTGACACAGTGTGCCGCTTTGTCGACGTTATCCTTGCCCCCGATGGCTTCAAGGATATCCGCGGCGATTTGACGATAATCTGCCTTCATATTGTAGGCCTCCTTTGTTTGAAAGCGTTTGTTGAAAACGGTTACTTATGAGTACAAACAAAGTTTAACTTATATAGATAAGTCATGTCAACAACTTATCTATATAAGTTAGGTGTGACAACTGTGTGACAGGCGTTCAGTATTTTTGTTCCCTCTTGCCTTGATTCAAAACGAAAAAAAGACTCCTTTCGAAAAAGGAGCCTTAACGACGCGCCACATCGCTGAACTGAAACTTGTCGAGTCGGTGGCGGGACTCGGTATATTCGAACTGTCTGCCCTCATAGAGGAACGTGTCGTTCGTGATGACGATGACATATTCATAATCGTGCAGATCGAGCCGCAACCGGTCGAGCTCGGTCACGTCCTCGGCCGCGATCTTCCGTTTGGCGTAACTGATTTGCATCCCGAGCTCGTGCTCGACATAGGCGTAAATCGATTGCGCAGCGATTTCTTCCGTCAGGCCGGGTACGAGGTCTTTGACGAAATAGTTCACATCCAAGATGACGTTCTCGCCATCGAAGTTGCGGACCCGCTCAATCCGATACATCCGTGTCCCCGGCGCCAAGTTCATCCGGTCGGCGAGCCACGCCGGCGCCTCGATGTCCTCGAATGAGGCGACCGATGTCTGAATCGAGCGACCGAGCATGCTGGCATACACTTCCGAGAAACTGACGATGCCGTTGAACTGGAACTCGATCTGATCGCGCCGCAGCACGAACACGCCTTTCCCGTGATGCTTCCGGACATAGCCGTGCTCTTGGAGCAAATCGAGCGCCTTTCGGACCGTTCCTCGGCTCGCGTCATACTCGTGCATGAGCTCGGTCTCGGACGGCAGTTTCGACTCCGCTGCATATTCGCCCGTCTTCATCCGCTCGGCGAGGCGCTCATAGATTTGACGATATTTGGCCACAGGCTCACTCCTCTCTATCGAAAAAGACGACCGGATGGCCGTCTTTTGTTTACCATTCGCGGCGATACCACGTGATGCCGATCGCGCCTGGTCCGAGGTGTGTCCCGATGACCGGTCCGAAATGACCGCCCGTGACATGCGCCTGCGGAAACTTCTGTTTCATCGAGGCGATTTCCTCGGCCTGACGTTCCGGGCAGTTGGCGTGGATGATGCCGATACAGTAGCCTGTCCCGTCGCCTTGAATCGACTGTTCCATCATCTCTTCGATGCGACGGACCGCCTTCTTGTACGTCCGAATCTTCTCGAACGGTACAATCATGCGGTCTTGGAAATGGAGCACCGGTTTGATTTGAAGGAACGACCCGACGAGCGCTTGCGCCGCGCTGAGTCGACCGCCCCGTTGGAGGTGGTCGAGGTCATCGACGACGAAGTACGCCCGAATCAACTCGCGCATCTTTTCAAGGTGGGCCATGATTTCTTGCGCCGACGCGCCTGCATCGCGCAAATGAATCGCTTCCTCGACGAGGAACGCTTGAGGCATACATGAGATCTCCGAATCGAATGCGTGAACGTTGACGTCGACCATGTCGTTCAAGGCGATCATCGATTGATACGTCCCACTGATGCCGCTCGAGAGCGTGATCGCGATCACGTCCGTCACCTCGTTCGGGAGGCGCTCAATCAGTTCAATCGTTTCACCGATGCTCGGCTGGGACGTCGTCGGCAAGTTCCCTGCCTCGATCCGGTCATAAAAAGCCTCGGTCGTGATATCGACGGCTTCGCGGAACGACTTCCCGTCAAAAATCACGCTGAGCGGTGCGACGTGGACGTCGTGGCGCTCACAAAATTCGGCCGGCAAATAGGCGGTACTGTCGGTCAAAATGGCTATGTTTCCCATGCTATATCCTCACTTTACATCGTTTCATTTTCCAATTGAATGTGGATTCCATTCCATATTGTAGCATAAAAACGATGTATTGCATCGGTCGAGGTCAAATCTCAACCCATCCGCGACGGATGGCATCGACAACGGCTTGGGTCCGGTCGTTCACTTCCATCTTGCGGAGCACTGACGAGACGTGGTTCTTGACCGTCTTCTCGCTGATGAACAACATGTCGCTGATGTCGCGGTTCGAGCGGCCCTCAGCGAGCAAGTGGAGCACTTCGACTTCACGGCGTGAGAGCAATTGGTAGACGGGATCGTCGGTACGGCTCTCGACGTTGCGGCCGGCCTGTTCGCCTTTGAATTGGAGCAAGCGACGGTACTCTTTCAAGACGTTCGTCGTCACTTTCGGGTGCAAGTACGCCCCGTCCTTCGCAACCGAGCGCACGGCCGAGATCAGCTCGGTCGATGCGACTTCTTTGAGCAAGAACCCAGATGCCCCGGCTTCGAGTGCATGCGTGATGTACGACTCATCGTCGTGGATCGACAAGATGAGGACGCGCGTCTCTGGTGAGAGCACGGACAACTGCTTCGTCGCCTCAATCCCGTTCAATTCAGGCATGTTGATGTCGAGAATCAAGATTTCCGGCTTGTGGTCCGCGGCGATGCGAATCGCCTCGATCCCGGTGCGCCCTTCGGCGACGACCGTGAACTCGTCCTCTAAATCAAAAATCCGTTTCAAGCCTTCTCGAAACAGCTCATGGTCATCCACAATCGCGATGCGTGTTTGTAATTGTTCCATCTGGATACTCCCCCTTGTTCTTGTCTTACGTGATCGGAATCGACATGCGGACGACCGTCCCTTTGCCGACTTCCGAATCAATGGTCATGCTTCCGTTCACCAACTCGATCCGTTCTCGCATCCCAACGATCCCGAATGACTCTTCGCCAATCGAACTCGGCACGAATCCAACCCCATGGTCGCGTACATGAATATGTATCGCATCATGCGCTTGCTCGACGTTGACGATAATCTCCGCCGTCTTCGAATGTTTGATCGCGTTTTGGACGGCCTCTTGGACGAGTCGGAACACGTTAATCTCCAATTTTTCGGGAAGGCGGGCCCGTGATCCCCGGTAGTTGAGCCGGGTCTTGATGGCCGTATATTCCTCGGTCTGATGGAGATAGCGTTCGAGCGTCGGCAAGAAACCGAGGTCGTCAAGCGACATCGGACGAAGGTCGTAGATGAGACGCCGGACGTCGACGAGCGCGCCGCGGATGAGGCGTTTCAGCTCGTGCAGTTCGGCGAACGCCTCGTCTTTCCCCCGCTTGTCGAACGTCTTCTCAATCAAATCGGCCCGAATCAAGATGTGAGCAAGCGATTGCGCTGGTCCATCGTGCATCTCACGGGCGAGGTGGCGCCGTTCACGTTCGGCCGCCTCAAAGACGCTGATTGCCATCTCTTGCTTCTTCATCATGTCCGAGTACTCTTGCTGTAGGTCATCCCGCAGGAAGTTCAATACGACAGAGACGCGGCTGACGAGTCTGTCGGCCCGCTCAATCGTGTCCTCGAGGATGAGCAGGCGGCGTTCAAGGTCGTTGCGACGCTGTTGGCCGGCCATCTCTTCTTTTTGGATGAGAAAACGCTCGAGCTGCATTTGGTTGGCGCGTTCGTACGCCTCCCGAATCTCTTGCTCGCTATGTATATGAAACTTCTTGCTCACTTGGACGAGTTTGTTCTTCGCCGCTTTCACGAGCAGGTCGAGCCGTTCCGACTCCTCGATATAAAACTCAATCTTTTGCGTCAACTCTTTCAGTTCGTTCTGAATCAACGAATACTCGTTGGCCGAACTCTCGGTAATCCGGACGATCTCCTCTTTACTTTCCGTCACCGTATCAATCATATTTGTTATGATATGTTCTAAAGCTGTACGATCAGTAATATGATTCACGATGCCATCCCCTAATAATTCGGTAGTAAGTCCTCATCTATTCCTATTATCGTCTGCGGAACGTTCGTTTCCAGTAAAACTTGGAGGCTCTCCTTCCATTTCGCCGCAACTGGCGTTGACGCCTACTTGAATTTTAAAAAAAATATTCAAAAATAGAAAGGAGAATTTTCAGAAATGTCTACTGAACCGAATTATACTATAAAACAAGACGGAGAATACGAGGTCGTCATTCAAAAGTCGAAATTTATCGCCCACTTCAAACGGGTCACGTCCGAGGACGAGGCGCAGGCGTTCATCCAAGCCATCAAGAAGGCGCACTGGAACGCCAACCATAATTGTTCCGCCTATATCATCGGCGAACGGAACGAGTTCCAAAAAGCGAACGATGACGGCGAGCCGAGCGGGACGGCCGGGTTGCCGATGCTCGAGGTGTTGCGCAAACGCGACTTGAAGGACACGGTCGTCGTCGTCACCCGCTACTTCGGCGGCATCAAACTCGGTGGCGGCGGTCTCATCCGTGCCTACGGCGGCACGGTGAGCGAAGGGCTCGACGCGGTCGGCATCGTCGAACGTATCCCGATGCAACGCTTGACGCTCACGGTCGATTACGGCTGGATCGGCAAAGTCGAGAACGAGCTACGCCAATCGTCATACCTCCTCGACGACATCGTCTACGCGGACACCGTCACGTTCCACATCTCGGTGCCGGTGGAAGAGACCGAGGCCGCCCTCGCCTGGCTCGTCGATTTGACGAACGGCCAAGGAGGACTCGAGACCCAGGACCAACGTATCATCGAACGTGATTTTGTGCGGTAGGTCACGTATACTAAAGGAAACGAATGAAATGAGGAGACGACATGGAACAAGACTCCCGCAAGAAACGTCCCGTGTGGAAAATCGTACTGCTCGTGTTCGGCCTCGTCTTGCTGATCGGCGGGTCGGCCTTCGGCTACTTCGTCTATAAGGCGAACGAGACGGCGGAGAACGCGAACAGCGAACTGACACGCGGGGACAAATCGGATCGCCGTGAAGAGACGGTCGATTTGACGAAAGATCACTTCTCCGTCTTACTCGCCGGCGTCGATGGCGGTGCCTCGCTCGAGGAAGAAGGACGGACCGACTCGCTCATGGTGGCGACGTTCAACAAGGAATCGCGCCAAGTGACGCTCGTCAGCATCCCGCGCGACTCGTACGTCGATATCGTCACGACCGACGGGGAGTTCAAGGACAAAATCAATCACGCCTACGCCTACGGCGGCATCGACACGACGATCGCGACGGTCGAGAAGCTGTTCGACATCCCAATCGACTATTACGCGACGATCAACTTTGATGGCATCGAGGATCTCGTCGATGCGGTCGGCGGCGTCGAGGTCGATGTGCTCGTCCCGATCTCCGGACGGGCGACCGGCAACGTCGAACTCGAACCAGGCGTCCAGACGCTAGACGGCAAGGAAGCGCTCGCCTATGCGCGCATGCGCAAAGATGACCCTGAAGGCGACGTCGGACGGGCGAAGCGTCAACAGCAAGTGCTCGAGGCGATCATCAACGAGGCGACGACGATCAATTCGTTCACGAAGCTAAACCGGATCATGAATGCGGTCGGCGATAACATCCGAACGAACATGTCCCTCTCCGAGGCGTCACAGCTACAGCCGTACACAAAGTCGCTCCGCTCGTTCAATCAAGAGACGCTCGCAGGCGGCGATTTGACGATCGGAGGCGTCTACTATTACGAGCTCGACCCGGCCGACTTGAGTGAGAAGCGTTCACTCTTAAAGACCGAGCTCGGCCTCCCGCTCACGGCGGAAGACAGTGACAACGGGACGGGCGACGGCTTGAATGAAACGGAAGACGGTTTCAGCGAGACGACGACCTACTGACCACAACAAAAGCCCAAGGACACGATGTCCTTGGGCTTTTGTTGATGACTCACGTCTTCGGCCGTCCGAGCAGACGCCTGGACGTCTGGATAATCGGCTTATAGTTTGGGTGAATCAACTCGGTCGACTCGACGATCAGCTCGATGACGATCAGGACGATGACGAACGTGATGATGGCTCCGAGCATCGTCGTCTTCGCGAACAGAATCGAGGCGATGCCGAAAAAGAACGTCATCCCGTACATGAGCAGGACGGCTTGCCGCGTCGTGAAGCCCATATCGATCAACTGGTGATGCATATGCGACTTATCAGGCGACATCGGCGGACGCCCTTGCACGAGCCGACGGACGATCGCAAAAATCGTGTCCGAGATCGGCAGACCGAGCAAGAGGACCGGGACGACGAGCGAGAACAGCGTCACGTTCTTGAATCCGATCAAGGAGAAGACGGCGAGCATATAGCCGAGGAAGAGCGCCCCGGTGTCGCCCATGAATATCTTCGCTGGATAGAAGTTATGGACGAGAAAGCCGAGCGTGCTCGCCAGGAGCAACAGCGCCATCATCGTCAAATAAACGTTCCCTTGGATGATTGCGAGCAGCGCGATCGTTCCGAGGGCAATGCTCGAGACCCCTGCGGCGAGACCGTCGAGACCATCGATCAAGTTGATGGCGTTCGTGATCCCGATCAGCCAGAGCACCGTCACCGGGATGCTCCACGAACCGAGATACAGCTGTTGGTCGAACGGCAGGTTAATCAATTCGATGCGCATGCCTGAATTCAAGACAATGACCGTCGCGATCATCTGACCCATCAGTTTGACACGGGCCGTCAGTTGGAAGCGATCATCGATCAAGCCGGTCAACAAGATGACGACCGCCCCGATCAAGATGGCATCGTTATAACGGCTCGTCGGCAATAGGAGCGCATAGCCGATAAAGAAAGCGATGAAGATGGCGAGGCCTCCGATCCGTGGCATCGTCCGTAAATGTACTTTTCGGGCGTTCGGGTGATCGACCGCTCCGATCAGAAAAGCAAACCGGCGAACGAGCGGCGTGATCAAGATGGCCATCACAAAACTGACCAACATGGCAATCCATAGCATGGGCCAACGTTCCTCTCTCATAAAAAAATAGACTCTGGCGAATTATAGCATATTTCCCGTGAGGCGAGACGTATCAGAAATGTTACAACAAAAAATCCCGACGAGTGAATCTCGTCGGGTCTGGTCAGGCGTGGGCCGGGTGCGTCGTCACGTCATCCGTGGCTTCGTATGTATATAACCCGCGTCCTACTTTTTTGATGTCAGGATTGACGGACTCGATTTTCACCATTAACTGGTAAATATTGCTAATGTGGTGACGATAACGCAACTCGAGCTCCATTTGAATGTCCCGCACGCTCATCGTCTTCCGTTCCTTCAACAGGTCTGTTACCTGATGGACATAGACCTCGAGCGGATAACGTTGATTGACGCGACGTGGGCGCATTCGTTTTGACGGATCGAGTAGCGATTCTTCTTCCCGCTTGTTCCGGTTCAGTTCCGAAATCAAATACTCGGCCCGGCGTTGCAGCTGGCGATACGACTCTTCGATCTCCATCAGTTCCCGATAAATATTTTCATTCACGTTTGTAGATTCCATGCACAAATCCTCCTCTACACCTAATTGATGTTCCCCATCACCCAAATTCATCAATTATTACCAGTTATTACTTGTTCCCATATAAAAGTGTAACGGTTTTGTAATGTACTTGTCATCTATTTTTAGGCATTTCTATCTATTTTAGGTCTTTTGGACCAACACAAAAAGATGACGACTGTTCGGGGCAGTCGTCATCTCACGGAAGATGATCGTAGTCTTTACGCGCCGACGCGTTCGAGGATGCGTGCGAGCGAGAGTTCATCGGTCGAAGAAACGATGAGGTCTGCATGACCGAGCATCGACTCTTCCCCGACGGCGACAGCAAACATGTTTGCCGCTTTGATTGCAGTTACGCCTGCAGCTGCGTCTTCAACGCCGATGGCATGTTCGGGTTTCACGCCAAGGGCAGAGGCAGCCTTCAAAAACACTTCGGGATGTGGTTTTGATTCGGCGACAGTTGCTGCATCGACAATGTGATCGAAGTAATGACGGACACCAAGTGCGTCTACGACCGCGAATGCGTTTTTAGAAGCCGAAGCCATTCCGATTTTGAGACCAGCCTCTTTAATTTCATCAAGGAATGAAATGATGCCCGGCAACAAGTCGGCTGAAGAGATGTGTTGAATGAGTTCAACGTAATGCTCGTTCTTCTTCTGTGCGAGTTCCGCTTTTTCATCCGGTGTGAAATCGTCCTGTCTTCCACCGAGCGCGAGGATGCGCTCCAGCGAGTCCGTCCGACTCACGCCTTTTAGCGTCTCATTGAACTCGCGGTCAAACGGAATATCGAGCTCTTCTCCAAGTTGTTTCCAAGCAAGGTAATGGTACTCCGCGGTGTCAGTGATGACACCGTCCAAATCAAAAATGACTGCTTCAATCGTCGACATACATGCTTTCCGCCTTTCCTTCTTATGCTTCTGTCGTCAGACTACATTAAGGGAACTTGACAAGTACCCGTTGCACGATTGGTCATTGATGCAAACGGTTGCACTTGTTCGATTTCTATTATAAATGAAAAAGCCATCATCATGCAACCGCTTTCGCAAAAAAATAAAAAAGCAGGAGAAGCAGGTGCTTCTCCCACGACTTATAATTGGATTCCGACGACTTTCACGTTCACTGATAACGGTGTCATGGCAAGCATCGTGTCCATGTCTTGCGTGATGCGTTCTTGCACGGCCGTCACCGTCTTGACGATCGATTGACCGTACGCGATGTAAAGTGACAAGTTGATTGTGACGCCTTCTGACGACTCGTCGACTTTGACGTGCTTCATGAGCGCGCGCTCTGACAATTTCGTATCTTCTTGTGTGAACGACACGTATTTCGTCTCTTTGACCACGACAGCGGCGATCATTTCCACGACGTGGCGTGAGACGTTGACGTCTCCTTCAGTGCTGTGCATTCCATTTTCGTATGGCATGGTGTCACTTCCTTAACTCTAGTTTCGCTTCCCATCTTAAAGTGTAGCGGAAAACCGCCATTTAGAAAAGGGTTTACGATTTCACGTCCTTCATATCTTGGGCACGGCGAACGTCAATCTCGACGAGCGGCTTCAACAGCTTAACGACCGGCGGGCTGATAATCACCAGGACGATTAAGAAGGCGACGCCGAACAAGACGAGCAATTGGAGCCACGACGTCGGCATGAAACCGGCTGGGATGAACGCCTTCCAGGCGACGACGAGGAAGACGTGCACCAAATAGACGTAGAGGCTATACTTCCCGGCCCGGGTGAACACCGGCAGTTCACGCCCTGGAATCGTCAAGGCGAAGCTGATCGCCATAAGAATCGACACCGTGTAGACGATCAAGAAAGCGAACGGCCCGCTCCAAATCGCCTCCGGCACCGCCGACTCATAAGCGAACCGGAATTTGAACAAGTTACCGATATGATAGAACGTACCCTCCTGTTGGAAACTCATCGAGGCGAGCAGCCCGAGCGTGAGCGTCGTGAAGACGGCAAAACCGCCAATCCGGTAACGGTTGCGCTGTTCGGCCCGCTTCGGCAGTTCGAAAAAGTTCAACGTGTTCCGTTCGCTCATCCAGTTCCCGATCAAGAAGAACGGGTAGAACATGATGACTTTTCGCAGCGCGAAGAACCCGGTCGACTCAGCTTGGAAGCCGAACAGGAGCGCGAACAAGAGCGCGAACAGCACGTATCCTTTCAATTGTGTCACGTACGGGGTGATGACGTACCAGATGATAATCGCCATCAAATACCAGAGCGCCCAATACGGCGTCAAGATGTTCAGTGCAGGGTTCTCGAGTGATAAGAGCGGGATGCCCTCGGTGAAGGCGAACCACGAGCCGAGAATCACTTGCCAGATGACGTAGACGACGAACAACTGGATGACGCGCAAATAACGGTTCTCCCGGAAGAAGTAACCGCTCAACATGATGAACAACGGCATGTGGAACGTGTATAAAAATAAATAGACCCATTTCGGCAGGATGTCGTCATACGCGCCGCGTACGTCGGTCAACAAGTGACCGAACACGACGAGCAACACGAGCACGCCTTTAATATTATCGTACCAATGATTTCGCATGTCTTTCCCTCTAGTTCTTTATTAGTTTTCTGATGTTCTCTCTTTTTTGCCTCATCCATCATAGCCGATTTTTTGAGCTGATGAAATTACGATTCCACAAAAAAATGATGACTTCACTGTCATCATTCCCCGGATTTGCCCTCCGCAAGCCGAAACGTCAAGAAATCTTCAAGCTAGAGCACGTTTCGCGCGTATTCAAATAGACGAGAGTGGGTACAGTATAGTATAGTAGTCTTACTAAATAATCAGAATATTCTAATAAAAGGAGGTGTGGAGAATGGCTTCCGTCATCCGTAACCGTCATCATATGGTGCATGACCCGAAACGTTCATTCTCTAACTTCGGATTTTGGTGGTTCACCGGCGCCTTTTCCGTCGGACTGCTCATCGTCGCCTTCGAACCCATCCGGGAACGATTTACCGCCATCCATCCGATTCTGTCTGCCCTGTCGTTCGTGTTCATCTCGTTCTTCATCGGTGTCGCCATGAAGCTCGCCCGGGACGTCTGGTGGCTTAATTATCTGCTTGAGCGCACATCGAACCAGTATATGTACATCGGCGCGGATACGCTCCGCGGTTGGCAGTACACGCTTGACTCCATCTGGTTATTGACCCGCACGTCACAAAAAAAGCTCGGCCGATTGTATATCCAAATCGACCGAACCGTTCGTTCTGAAGAGGCGAAACGTCTGTTCGCCGCCTATTTGATTGATCGAGGTGTGCTCGTCGTCTATTCGAGACCACCGAAACCGAAGAAGATGGCTTAACCGAGGAACGGTTCTAGCCATGCCCGAGCTGCCTCGACTTCTTCCATGCGCAGCTCGTGCCCACCTCCGTGATAGAAGAGTTCGACGTCCGCTCCGGCACTCCGTAGCGTCGACGTGAGCTCTTCTGTTTCTGTTTTCGGGCAAATCGGGTCACGTTCTCCGGCCGAGATAAACACGTTCGCACCAGCGAGGTCCGGTAACGTGAGCGAGCGGTCCGGGACCATCGGGTGGAATAAGAGCGACGCGTGGAATGCGTTTTGTCGGTACAGCGCCGAGCCGATCAAGTTGGCGCCGTTCGAATAACCGAGCGGAATCATCTTGTCCCGGTCGATGCCGTACTCTGTCGTGGCGTCATCCAAAAACGTCAAGAACCGTTCCGTCTGTTTCTTCAAGTCCTCGAGGTCGAGGACGCCTTCCGCGTGACGGCGGAAGAAGCGGGACATGCCGTTCTCGAGGACGTCCCCGCGCAGCGTCAAAATGTTCGCCTCGGGGGCGAGGATTCGAGCGAGCGGAATCAAGTCCTGTTCCGTCCCTCCTGTACCGTGCAATAAAACGAGTGTCGTCTCGGTCGTGCCTTTGATGAATTGATGAATCATGTCATGTCTCCTCTCGGGATTGTAATCGTCGGTAACGTGCGAGTGATCGCCTCCCGGTCTTGTTCGAACCAAGCCGGGAGTTTGAGTGTCGAGCCGAGGCCCTCCAAGCTCTCATCGATCAAAAAGCCAGGAGCGTCGGTCGCCAGTTCGTGAAGAATCCGGCCGCCGTCATGGAAGTAGACCGAACGGAAATAGTGACGCTCTTTCACTTCGGTCGGGCGTAGCCCGAGCTCGAAGATGGCATCTTGCCATGAGGCATAGTCTTCCCCATCATTGATGCGCCAGGCGATATGATGGACCGTCCCCGAACCAGGAACCCCGTTCGGTAGGATGGTCTTTTTCACGTCGATGACGTTGCCGTAGTCGGCCGTCGCCTCGAGGCGAATCCATTCTGAATCTTCCCCTACCGTCTCAAAGCCAAACAGCCCCGTCAACAGGCGAACCGTCGCCTCCAGGTCTTTCGACAACAACGTCGCCCCGGCAAAACCAACAATCGCCTCACGTGATGTCACGCCCGGCACGACCCAACTTGTCTGTTTCGTACTGGTCCGGGCGACAAGCTCGACGACGAGTCCGTCCGGGTCTTCAAACAGGAGCGACGGCTCGCCGAAGCGCTCGGTCGCGACCGTACCGACGCCATGGTCGTTCAATCGTTTCTCCCAGAACAACAGACTGCCTTCCGGGACGAGATAAGCCGTGACACCGACCTGTCCGCTGCCGACGCTACCTTTGCCGATACCAGGGATCGGGAAGAACGTGATGACCGTCCCCGGTGACCCTTGCTCGTCCCCGAAATAGAGGTGGTACGTGCCCGGGTCGTCGAAGTTGACCGTCTGTTTGACGAATCGAAGTCCGAGGACATTCCCATAAAAATCTAATGTACGTTGTGGGTCTTTCACCATCGCCGAAATGTGATGGATACCCGCTGATTGCTTCGTCATGTCATGTCCTCCTTTTTATTATCTTGATTTCAAGATAAATCATTTTTGAAGAAATGTGAAACTTTTTGCTCAACATGGCGTACGCTACTAGTAGACACCTATAAGGAGGTACATACTATGACGTTACAAATTGATCGTGTCTCGAAGCAGTTCGGCGACTTCACGGCCGTCGACGACTTGAGCTTTCATGTCCCAAAAGGCGAGATGTTCGGGCTGCTCGGGGCGAACGGCGCCGGTAAGACGACGACGTTCCGCATGATTCTCGACATCCTCAAACCGAGTGCCGGGACGATTACGTGGGACGGCCGCAACGTCGATCATCGCATCGTCGGCTATCTGCCGGAAGAACGAGGCCTTTATCCGAAATCACCCGTCCGTGACCAGCTCGTCTTCTTGGCTAGCCTGAAAGGCATGCGGCAAGCCGAGGCGAAGCGGGCCGTCAAGACGTGGCTCGAACGGCTCGAGATCCCTCAGTATGAGACGATGCGCGTCGAACAACTGTCAAAAGGAAACCAACAGAAGATTCAACTCGTGGCCGCCCTGCTCCACAACCCGGAACTGCTTATTCTCGATGAACCGTTCAGCGGGCTCGACCCGGTCAACGTCGAGATTTTAAAACGTGAAGTGCTCGCGCTCCGTGACGCCGGGACGACGATCGTCTTCTCGAGTCACCGGATGGAACACGTCGAAGAGCTGTGCCAACATATCGGCATCTTGAAAGGCGGCCGTGCCGTCGTCAGCGGCGACGTCCCGACGATCAAGACTCGTTACGAGGAGCCGGTGCTCTTCATCGAGACCGATCGACCGGACCTGCTGCAAGCCCTCCCGGTCGTCCGGGCGGTCGAACCACATAAGAATGGCCACTTCGTTCGGCTCGACTCGTTCGACGACAGCGATGCGGTGCTCGGTGCCCTCGTGGCGAACGGGGCCGCCATCAAGACGTTCATGCGCCAGCCCGTCTCATTAAACGACATCTTCATCAAGGAGGTCGGCCAACATGTTTCATAACTTCGGACCACTCTACTCGTTCACGTTACGCTCGAAATTGCGCTCGAAGGCGTTCCTCATCTCGACGCTGTTGACGATCCTGTTCATCTTCGGTTTCACGAACATCGACCGATTGCTCGCGAACTTCGAGGACACGGACCAGGCGCAAGCCATCCTCGTCACCGACAATAATGAACTGACGACGCTCATGCAGTCGCTCGGTTATGAGGACATCGAATCGTCCGCCATCACCGAGTCCGAGGCGCGCGCCGGGCTCGATAACGGCGACTATGAGATTGTCGCCTTCATCGAAGGGGATTCGGCACGCGTTTTATCGGAACGGCCGGAACCGGATTTCACGACGGTGTTACAGACGGCGCTACGAGAAGTCCGGAACGCCGAACTGATTGAGGCGTCGAACATCGATCCGACCGTCCTCGCGGCGTTGAATGAGCCTGTGACGGTCGAGGAATCGTATCTCGGCCGCGGCGGAGAGAACTCGGACGAGCTGTTCTCGTCGTTCGCCTTCGTCTACGTCATGCTCATGTTGCTCTACGTCTCGATTATCACGTACGGGTCGATGATTTCGACCGAGGTCACGACCGAGAAATCGTCGCGCGTCATGGAGCTCATCATCTCGACGACGCATCCGGTGACGCACATGCTCGCTAAAATCTCGGCCATCGGGACGCTCGCCCTGCTCCAAATCGCCATCTTCCTCGGCTTCGGTTACTTCAGCGCCCGCAGCAACGAGATGGCACAGTCGGTCATCGACAACGCCGGCAACGTCCGCGCCGTCGTCTATCTGTTGACGTTCTTCACGCTCGGCTATCTGCTCTATGCGGCCATGTTCGCCGTGCTCGGCTCGCTCGTCAGCCGGGTCGAGGAGTCGCAACAAATGACGATGCCGGTCATCATGCTCCTCGTCGCCGGGTTCCTCGCCGCCATGTTCGGTTTGAACAATCCGGAGGCACCGATTGTCACGATTCTGTCGTACGTGCCGTTCTTCACGCCGATGCTCATGTTCCTTCGCGTCATGCTCGTCGATGTCCCAGTGTGGGAAGTCGCGTTATCAATCGGTATCATGATTGCCACAATCGGTGTGATTTTGTGGGTCGGCTCGAAATTTTATCGTGGCGGCGTCTTGTTCTACGGCAACAATGCGATTAAACAATGGCGACAAATATTACAGAATCGACAATAACGTTTACAGCATTTTCGTTTTCGTATACTCTAAAGAATGTGCAAAATGAGGAGGAAACGAACTATGCGATCACGATTACTCGCAGCTTTAATCTTTACTTTCATGACGACGCTCACGACGTTCATCTGTTATACCGTCTTCTTGGACGCCGATGCGCTGTGGCAAATCTTGCTCGCATACGCAGGAAGCACGTTCCTCGGGACGCTCGCTTTTTGGTATCCGGTCAGCCGACGTCCGGAGACGTCGCGGTTCGGCGGCGCGTGGATCGGCATCTTGATCACAGCGACGACGCTCATCGGATTCACCGCAATCCGCTTCACCGTTCGTGGTGACGCCGCGTCCTTACTCGACTGGCAGACGATGCTCGCGAGCCTCGCCTATACGTTCGGTTACGTCGGCTGGGTGCTCACGATCCTCAATATCGTGCTCGGCTTCCTACTTGCCGGGACACGACCGAAAGTACGCTACGACGCGCGCATGGCGCGTTAATATCAATAAAAGGAGCCTAGACGCATTGTCTTGGCTCCTTTTGTATTCATCCTTTGCTCTGCTCCCTTCCAATTTGCTGATGATATAACATCGACGCATCAAGTAGTTCATCAAGTTTAAGGGTTAGCATCATTTTTTCTCGTTTGCTTAATTTCTGTCCATAAAACATCAAATCTCTAAATTCACGATCCGCACTTCGATAACTTTTACCTAATTGCTCCCTAGTGCTTTTCATTGTTTCCACCATCTCCATATCTGTACCTCCTCCCTAACTAAATTAAAAAAACACGAACTTTTAGTCCGTGTTGTTCACTGCAATTTATACGATTTGTCGACGACCCCGAACTCCGTGTATTGGAACGAGTTGTCGACGAACTGGTCCGGTACGAGTTGCTCGATATAGCGAGCGAACGGCACAATCCGATGCGTCGGTTCGTGCGAGCGTCCCAGGTCGAGCACAGCATCGACGAGCGCCTCGAGCGCATGATGTGACGTCGGTTCCTCGTCTTCAGCGAAGATGCGACGGAGTTCTTCCTCATGCATCAGGTCAAAGATGCGCATACGCGCCTCGAGCTGCCGCTGTATGTCCTCAGTCGACTTGCCGTGCATCGCCTCGTCGTAGGCGAGCTTCATCTGTTCGAGCTCCGGGACCGTCCCTTTCATGAGCACTTTAAGCGATTCACCCGTCCAAATATGGCGGGCCAAATAATTCGCGTCAATCTTGAGCGCCTCGGCGAGCGCCTCTATGTAAGGCATCGTCGGGTAGACTTCACTCAGTTCGGTCCGGCGAATAAAGTACGGAGCGACGCCGATGCGATCGGCGAGCGCCTCGACCGAGATGCCGGCCCGCTCACGTAAAATTCGAATCCGATCCCCATAACCCCGATACGGTGCGTTCTTTCCATCCATATGTCTCCTCCCCCTCTCTTTTTAGTATAGTTCCCGAATCCATAAAAAAATACTCGGAAGCGTATGCCTCCGAGTAAAATGTTCAACTTATTTTTTCGTCAATTCGACGACTTCTGTAGAACCGGCTGTGACCGTGTCGCCTTCAGCAACGAGTTTGTTCACGCCGAAGCTGTCATGGTTCGTGATGATCACCGGTGTGATCGTCGACGGCGCGTTCGCTTTGATGAAGTCGAGGTCGAATGTGACGAGCGTGTCGCCAGCTTTAACTGCTTGACCTTCTGTCACGTGCGTTTCGAAGCCTTCACCTTTAAGGTTGACCGTGTCGAGACCGATGTGAATCAAGTACTCGGCACCGTTGTCAGCGTTGATCCCAATCGCGTGTTTTGTCGGGAAGACAGTCGCGATTGTACCGTTGACCGGCGAGACGACTTTGCCGTCTGTCGGTTCGACGGCGATGCCGTCACCCATCATTTTTTGCGAGAACACTTGGTCAGGAACGTTCGTGATGTCAATGACCTTCCCTGTAAGCGGTGAAACCGCGTTAAGTTGTTCTTCTTTACCACCGAATAGTTTTTTAAAGAATCCCATAGCTTAATCCCTCCAACATGTTCTGTTAATCAAAGTCTTAGCTTTTATACCCGAAAAGCTTCCTCTTCAATCCCTACCCTATAAACGGTATAGTTGTAATAAGGTAGTGCGAATTCGTTTACACATCGTAAGAATACGAGTGTGCAATCGCTTTTGCAAGCCCTTTTTACACTTTATAAAAATTTCACATGATGGAGGCGCTTACAATGACGACTTTCACAAAATTGTCATATGAACGGCCCGACTTGGACGCTCTAAACAGCCGATTGTCGGACTATTCAGTCGAATTGCAACAAGCGAGCACACTCGAGGAAGCGAACGAACTGATTCGCCAAATCAACCAGGAACGGAACGAATTCGAGACGCAAAGTCAGCTCGTCTCGATCCGCCACTCAATCGACACGCGTGATGCATTCTACGAGGGCGAGCAGACGTTCTTTGACGATGCCTTGCCGGTGTACGAGAAAGAAGTGCAAGCGTATTATCGCGTTTTGACCGAGCACGACCTTCGCAGCCAACTCGAACAGGAATGGGGCAGCCAGTTGTTCGAACTTGCCGAGCGCGCCCTCAAGACGTTCGAAGAGTCGCTCATCCCGAAACTGCAGGAAGAGAACCGATTGGCTACCGCTTATCAGAAAGTCATGTCGGCGGCCCAAATCGAATTCGACGGCAAGACGCTCAACTTGTCCCAGTTTGGCCCGTATCTGCAATCCCCTGACCGTTCGGTGCGAAAAGCGGCGTCCGAGGCCCGTTATACATATCTCGCCGACAACGGGGACGAACTCGACCGCATCTACGGCGAACTCGTACGCGTCCGGACCGACATCGCTCATTCACTCGGCTTCCCGTCGTTTGTCGAGCTCGGTTACGCCCGGATGCAACGTGTCGGCTATGACGAATCAAAAGTCGACAACTTCCGCAAGCAAGTGCGCGACGTCATCGTCCCGCTCGCAACGACGTTAAAAGAGAAGCAGACGAAACGGATCGATGTCGACGCCCTCTATTACTATGACGAGTCGTTCGTCTTCCCAGATGGCAACGCGACACCACAGGGCGACGAGGCGTTCATCATCGAAGGCGGGAACACGATGTACCGTGAACTCTCGAAAGAGACGGACGAGTTCTTCCAATTCATGCAACAGCGCGGCGCCCTCGACTTGACGGCGAAACCGGGCAAGGCCGGAGGCGGCTATTGCACGTACCTTCCGTCTGAAGGTCTCCCGTTCATCTTCTCAAACTTCAACGGGACGGCCGGCGATATCGACGTGCTCACGCATGAGGTCGGTCACGCCTTCCAAGTGTACGAGAGCCGTCATTTGACGACGCCGGAATATGCGTTCCCGACATACGAGGCGTGTGAAATTCACTCGATGTCGATGGAGTTCTTCTGCTGGCCATGGATGGAGCTGTTCTTCGGCGATCAAGTCGACAAGTACAAGTTCAATCACTTGGCCGGAAGCATCACGTTCTTGCCGTACGGTGTCCTCGTCGATGAGTTCCAGCACGTCGTCTACCGTAATCCGGATATGACGGCCGCTGAACGTCGCCAGGCATGGCGCGACCTTGAGAAGGTATATCTCCCGCACCGCGACTATGAGACGAACGACTATCTCGAGTCGGGCGCTTGGTGGCACCAACAAGGACACATCTTCCAGAGCCCGTTCTACTATATCGACTACACGCTCGCGCAAGTGTGTGCCTTCCAGTTCTGGGTGCGCATGCATGAGGACCGTGAGGCGGCGTGGAGCGATTACCTCACGCTCTGCCAAGCCGGCGGTAGCCGCTCGTTCCTCGAGCTCGTCGAATTGGCCGGTCTCAAGTCGCCGTTCGAGGACGGCGTGTTGAAACAGACGGTCGGACAGATTGAAGACTACTTGTTGAAACATCCACTCGCGAACTAAAACGAACCCACTCACGTCAGCGTGAGTGGGTTTTCGCGTTCTAGCCCGAGCATGGCGCCGACGTACTGTGAGGCCGTCATAAAGGCGATGAAGGCGCAAAGTTCACTGATTTCGGCATCCGTGAAGACGTCTTGGAGCACACGGATTGACGAGGCCGGCGTGTCGCCTTTCAGTTGTAAAAACACATCAGCGAACCCGACGGCGAGTGCCGTCCGTTCGTCGAAAATATGCGGTTCAGGCTTTCCTTTCGCTTGGCAGTAGTCACAGCCGTTCTGTTGGGCGAGCGTCCGTCGTACTTGTTCTTTCAACTTTGCGGACAGCTTTCCATCGCCCGCTAATGTGTCTCCGAGCGTGGACCATTGTCGCATCACGTCCTCATCGTGGCCGAGCAAGCGTTCAAATGGGGTCTTTCCTTTTGTCGATGGTTGAATTCGTGTCATTGTTATACCTCCTGATTTCAGTATAGAAGGTGTCTTTTCGATTTCCCATTTCACTCTGAACGGAATCACGGTACAATACATGCCATATCGTACGAGATGAGGAGGATTTCATTCCATGCTTAAAATCGATGATACAGACAGACTCATTCTCGCCGAACTGGCTGCGGACAGCCGCCTCTCGATGAGCGAACTCGGACGTCGTATCAACTTATCAGCCCCGTCCGTCGGCGAACGTGTTCGACGGCTCGAATCGTTCGGCGTCATCAATGGTTACACGATCGAGGTCGATCATGAATTGCTCGGACAACCGATTCAATGTCTGATTGAGGCAACCGTGAAGAATGGAAACTATGAGGCGTTCACTCAGTTTTTGGGTCAGCAGTCGAACGTGTCGTTCTGTTATCGCATCTCCGGGAGCGCCTGCTATATGTTGAAGATGCAATTCACGACGTTCGCTGAGGCCGAACAGTTCATCGATGCGACTATCCCTTACGCCCAGACCGTCACACATTTCATCTTCTCCGAAATTGACCTCAAAAACAGATGAGCCCCCTCAATGGGACTCACCTGTTTTCGTCAAATCACATCCAACGGTTCTTTCCCACTCGGTGGCGGGAACGCCTCGTCGAGCGCGTTATAGTCGTCCTCGGTCAAGTTGAGGAGCATCGCCGCGCCATTCTCTTCGACGTGCGCTTTCTGCCCTGCTTTCGGGATGGCGATGACGTTTCCGCTCCGCACCGTCCACGCGAGCAAAATTTGGGCCGGTGTCGCGCTATACGCCTCGGCGATCCGGTTCACCGTTTCATTCTCGAAGATGTCCGCCTTCACGTCGCTTCCTTCGGCGAGCGGGGCGTAAGCCATCATCGGGATGCCCTGTTCCTGTAAGAACGGCAACAAGTCGTACTCGACACCACGGCTGCCGAGATGATAGAGCACTTGGTTGACGGCACAATGCTTCCCGTTCGGCAAGGCGAGCAGTTCTTTCATGTCGTCGACATCAAAGTTCGAGACACCCCACGCCCGAATCTTGCCATCCGCCTTCAACTGTTCGAGCCCATCGACAGTCTCCTCGAGCGGGATGTTCCCGCGCCAATGAAGCAGATACAAGTCGAGGTAATCGGTGCCAAGACGTTCGAGCGTGGCGTCACACGCTTGGACGAGCTTGTCGCCTCCGGCGTTATGCGGATACACTTTCGAGACGAGGAACACGCCTTCTCGCCGGTCTCGAATCGCTTCACCGACGAGCGACTCCGATTTCCCTTCCCCGTACATCTCCGCCGTATCGATGACGTGCAACCCGCAGTCGAGTCCCGTCCGGAGTGCCTCGATCTCGGCTTCCCGTTTCGATTCGTCTTCTCCCATGCGCCATGTGCCTTGCCCGAGGGCCCTCATCTCACGCCCGTCTGGCAGTTCAGCCACGTGTTGTTTCAATGCCGCCAAAATTAATGTATGTGGAATGCGGTTCATGCCATTTCCTCCTTCGTCCATTGTTCGTGTAACGGTCCAGTCGTCCCGAAGACGGGATCGGTCGCCGGCTTGTCGACTCGTTCGATCCGTTGCACACTGTCCGGTCGCTCTTCCGGTTTCCCCGTCAACGTGTCGTAGTCGCGTCCTTCCGGATACGCACCGACGATGGCGAAATCTTCACTCGCCTCGAGACGGCGATGTCCCGTCCCGGCCGGTAAAATCAAGACGTCCCCCGCTTGAATCGAGACGAGGTCTCCGGTCGCACCCCCGAGTTGAACCGTCGCCCGGCCCGATTTCACGCCAAGCACTTCATGTGTGTTGCTGTGGTAGTGGTGGTAATCGAACACCCCGTTGACCCAGCTGTTCCCCCAGCCGTTATGTTCGAACGTCTCTTGCATGCCGTCCGGCTCGTCGAACACGCCTCGGTATAAAAGCACCGGAAAATTTGGATTGTTCGGAATCGAACCGTCGTCTTCAAATCGATATGTCTTCATATCCATATTGTCCCCTCCTTTGTCTCTAGTGTCTGTACCCGACATGAGACAACAAAAAACGGCTGCTCGTCAGGAGCAACCGTTTTGTCAGGAGATAACATCTTCCCCATTCTGTTCAATATGCCCTTCTCCCCAGGCACACATCGCATCCAAAATCGGTTGGAGCGACCAGCCGTATTCGGACAGAGAATAGACGACTTTCGGCGGTACTTGTTCATACACCGTGCGGATGATGACCCCGTCCGCCTCGAGCTCGCGCAACTGTTGCGTGAGCATTTTTTGCGTGATGTTCGGCATGAGCTTTTTCAATTCACTCGTGCGCCGTTCCCCTTTAATCAAATGACACATGATGACGACTTTCCACTTTCCGCCGATGACGTCAAGCGTCGCCTCGACCGGGATGTTGTATGGCATAATGGTTCCTCCTTATGGACCGGGATAGGTACTTTTCGGTGCCTATCGTACTTGAAAGTGCGTACTTCCCAATTGAATTCGATGGACTTATGATAGCAACTGTAGCTCAGTTATACAAGCTCATCTCACCGGTAACTGCTTCTTGAGACAGTAAGGGTCTTTTTCGACCGTACTGGACAATAAAGAAGATTGAGATGTTCGAGCTACTTCGAGACGAAGGGCCCTCGTCTCAACAAACATTCTTAGGAGGAATTACTCATGAATCAACCGTACACACAACCTGTCGACGAACAGGCACCGAAAAACGGAGGGTTGGCACTGCTCGCCCTCGCCATCAGCGCCTTCGGCATCGGGACGACCGAGTTTGTCCCGGTCGGCCTGCTTGCATCAATCGCCAGCGACTTGAACATCGGCATCACGCTCGCCGGTCTCATCATCTCCGGTTATGCCATCGGCGTCGCCGTCGGTGCGCCGATTTTGACAGCGCTCACGAACCGGATGAATCGCAAGACGTTGCTCATGGCACTCATGGTCGTCTTTATCGGTGGGAACTTGGTATCCGCCTTGTCGACCAGCTTTGAACTGTTGATTGCTACCCGGTTCATCACCGCGTTCGCACACGGCGTCTTCTTCTCCATCGGGGCGACGATCGCCGTACAGCTCGTGCCACCGCATAAAAAAGCGAGTGCCATCGCACTCATGTTTACCGGCTTGACAGTCGCGACCGTTACCGGCGTCCCGCTCGGCACGTTCATCGGCCAAGCGTTCGGCTGGCGCGCCACGTTCTTTGCCGTCGCCGCACTTGGGATCGTCTCGATTATCGCCAGCTTCTTCTTGATTCCGAAAGACTTGAAACAGTCGCCGCCCGCGAAGTTCTCCGACATGAAGAAATTGCTCACGAACAGCCGTATCATGCTCGGCTTTTTGATCACATCCCTCGGTTACGGCGGAACGTTCGTCGCCTTCACGTACTTGACGCCAATCATGCAGGACGTGACGAACATCAGTCCGAGCTTGATTAGTATCGTCCTACTCGTCTATGGGATCGCCGTCGCCATCGGCAACTGGGCAGGCGGGAAGTTCGCCAATGAGGACCCGGCCAAGGCGCTGTTCTATATGTTCATCGTTCACGCCGCTGTCATGATCGTCATGTCGTTCATGATTCCGTTCAAAGTCGCGGGACTCATCGCCATCGTCTTGATGGGATTGCTCGCTTTCATGAACGTACCTGGACTTCAGCTATATATTGTGCAACTCGCTGAAAAATATGTACCGGCTGCGGTCGATGTCGCGTCGGCGCTCAACATCGCCGCCTTCAATATCGGAATCGCGCTCGGTGCGACCATCGGTGGAATCGTCGCGGACTCGATTGGTCTCGTGCATACGCCTTGGGTCGGTGGCATCATGGTCATCCTCGCTGTCATCTTGACCGCCGTCTCACGTCGTTTGGAAGCGAAATAAGGAGGAGCTTATGTTCAATAATCACAAAAGCTACAATCGGATGTATCGGGAGGGCGAGCTCACGCTCGGCCTCCACATCCCGTTAGAAAATTTCAAGATGCGCACCCCGACGCTCGAGCGTCAAGTCGAGCTCGTTCAAAAAGCAGATGACTATGGCTTCACGGCGCTCTGGCTTCGGGACGTCTTACTGAAAGACCCGTACTTCTTGGACCCGGCAGTCGGTCAGATTTACGACATGTTGATTTACGGGACGCACTTGCTTGGTCAGACGAAACGCATCGCCCTCGGCACGTCCGCCCTCGTCTTGCCGCTCCGGCATCCGCTCCGTTCGGCGAAAGAAGTCGCGACGATTGAAGCGTTGTTCCCGGAACGTTTGATTCTCGGCATCTCGTCCGGTGACCGTCGAGCCGACTTCAAAGGACTCGGGGTCGACCATGCGACAAGGGGCGATCAGTTCAAAGAGTCGCTCCGTATCATGGAGCAGGCCCTCTACCACAACTATCCGACCATCGATTCGTCGTACGGCGAGGTCCATGAGGCGACGCTCGTTCCCCGTCCGAAAAAACGCATCCCAACGATGATCACCGGGTTCGCGCAGCAGGATATGGACTGGCTCGGGAAACACGGGGACGGGTGGATGTATTATCCGCAGGCCCCATTCGCCCAGCAACAAGTGCTGAACGATTGGCGCGAATCAGGTCAGACGCATGGAAAAGGGTTCCGTCCGTTCTCGATGCCGATGCATCTCGATTTGGCGCATGACCCGGACGAACTGCCGACTCCAATCCGGCTCGGCTTCCGTGTCGGTCGCAATCAGTTAATCAAACTGCTCGAGGCGTATCGGGCCATCGGCGTCAATCATTTGTTCTTCGCCTTGTTCGACGGGCAACGTCCGGCCGACGAAGTCATCGAGGAGCTCGGGGAATATGTGCTCCCGCATTTCCCATCGCTTTCATAATACTCAGGTACTCAAAAAGACGACTTTCCCTAAGTGGAAGTCGTCTTTTGCATTACAGCCAATGGCTCGGTCGCGTGTAAACGGGTGCCAGTCTCGTCTGCCGGTCCCCGTTCATCGCGTTCACTTGCATCTGTGTCAAAAACAGACCGTCGGTTAATACAGCTCCTCGCACATCGAGATCTCGTACGTCGGCGCCCATGAAGTCGACATAGGACAGGTCTTGCCCACGTAAGTTAGCGCCAATCAACAAGGCACCCCGGTAACACGTGCCTCTGACATCGTGTCGACTCAAGTTTCGACCAATCAAATCGGCCCGGTCTTGTTCGTGTCGTGACGTCAACTTCAGGTCGTCCTGTTTCAATCCTTCCACACGTATGTGCTGACTGAGTCGGACGAACAACGGGCGGGCTTGTTGTCGAAATGCCATCAGCGCCGTCCCGGTCAACTGTTCAGGCGCCAACTCACGGAATGCCAGTAGCTCTTCCAATAACGTCTCGAGTAACCGCGCATCGTGCTCAGGGATCTCCCGGGTCAGGATGTCAGTGATGTAGAGCAACAGCTCATGGACTTGGTTCATGATTGGTACCGTCGCGAACATACGCGCGCCGTCTACATCGTCCTCCCGCCAGCTTCGTCCGTGAAACGTCACTTGTGACACGAACTGCCCGGCCCCGAGACAGTCGTACACCGTACATCCTTTGAAGCCCCGCTCACGCAGTTCGGAATGGATGTTGCAGGCATACGAATCTGCCAAATGGACACACGGCTGTCCTGCGGGTTTATCCATAGGGAAATCCTCAGATTTCAAGTAGTGGAACGCCACACAACAGAGACCGAAACAATTCGCACAATCCGGTTTGAGCGATTCACGCAACATATGTAAATCGGGCATCGCCATCCATTGTCACTCCTTTCTTGTATGTCTTGACTCTATATATACAAGTATAAAGCATGCCCCTGTTTTTCCCATACAAAAACCAACCTACTTTCACACAGGTTGGTCCGTTCGTTCAGTTCACTTTATTCTCGAGCTGTTGCAACTTCGTCGAGTAGTACTCGATGATGTCGCGACGTCGGATGATGCCGATGAAATACTTCCCGTCATCGACGACCGGCACGAAGTTTTGATCCGTGATCGCATCGACGAGCTCCTCGATTTGCGCCGTGATGGCGACCGGCTTATACCGTACGCGTTGCTTGATATCTTTCAACCTTGTCCGCAGCACTTTTTCGTAGTCTTCTTCCCCGCGAAGCTGTTCGGCGAGTGCCCAGAGTAAATCCCCTTCCGTCATCGTCCCGGCATAAAAGCCGTTTTCGGATACGAGCGGCACCGAGGTGAAGCGATGATGCTTCATCTTCTCGAGCGCTTGGCGCACCGTCGATTCCGGGTCTAGATATTTGACGTCTTCTTTCGGATATAAAAAGAAAGCGATATTCATGTACAATCTCTCCTCAATCTAAAAATCCACCTCTTCATTGTACCATGTATTAGGGTCTAGTCAGCACAAAATGACCATCTAATCTGCATCTGTTCTGTCACAAGGAGGCTTATTCTCTCTTTACCATAAAGCGTTTCCAAACAATCCGTCCGAAGTTGTTGTGAACACACAAACAGGCACGGCCCCGAACAGCTTCTCCAAAGCCAATCTTGACCGTGAATCAAACTTCTTGTCTCACATGTTTGGTTGACCAATCTAAACGGAATTATCCAAAACGGCTTCACTGTAGCTATACCCGAGTGGAGGTCATTCTAGCCTCAAAAACCGTAACAAACGTGCAACAGATCCCCATCAAAAAAAGCCTAGGAACGTTCCCTAGGCTTGTCTCACTCAAATAAATTCGAGCAACGTCTTGTTGAACTTGTCCATCTCGTCAAGGACGGTACCGTGACCGCTCTCCTCGAACCGCTCGATGCGCGAGTTCGGGATGCCCTTTTCCATCTCGAGCGCGAACTCGAACGGACAAATCTTGTCGTGCACGCCATGGATGATGAGCGTCTCGACATTTACTTTCGGCAAGTCCTCACGCAAATCTTCATCGCGGAGTGCTTTCGCCGAAGCGATCGTCCCGTGACTCGACGCGACGAGCGACAGATGATGGAACCAGTTTTGCATCGGTTTCGAATGTTCTTTCTCGAAGAAAATCTCACCGAACCCTTCGAGCATCTTCGGTCGGTCTTTCAACGTGTCCTCAATCAACGCATCGACCTCAGCTTGCGTCATCCCGTAAGGATAGTCCGGACGTTGCGTGAACACTGGTGCCGCAGCACCTGACAGGACAAGTTTCTTCAACCCGTCATCCGGGAAATCGACGGCATAACGGATGGCAATCGCCCCACCCATCGAGAAACCGACGAGCGTGAAATCTTTGATGCCAAGACCGTCAACGACCATGTGCACGTCTGACGCCATCGTCGCATAGTCATAACCTGTCGCCGGTGCATCCGACTTGCCGTAGCCACGATAGTCGATCCCGACGTAACGGTAGCCTGCTTCGAGCAACGCATTCTTTTGATACTCGAACATGTTGTTGTTCGCTGGCCAGCCGTGCAAGAAGACGACGGCATCGCCTGCCCCGACGTCTTCCACGTAAATACTCGTTCCATCATGTGCTGTAATATAGTTCCCCATTGGTCAAAACCCCCAGTTGGATTGTTGAGCGGCGTGCGTGTTTGCCCACAATCCACTTTTTCCCGTTTGACCGAAGTAGAAACCTGTCAACTGTCGCGCCAGAGCGATTCGGCTTTCAAGACATGCTTAATCGCCGACGCTCCTTCGCGTAATACGGACGTCCGCCACGACTCATCTTCCGGATAAAACATGGCCATAAATTCTTTTCGAATGCCGTTGCGGGCTTCCGGGTCTTTCGTACCTTCAAAGTAGAGCCGGTTCTCGAGAATAATCGTCAAGAACTCGCGAATCGTCGCTTTCGTCGACGTCCCGAATGTCCCGAACTCGAACAACGCCGAGACGAGTTGTTTGTCCGGATAGTGCGTGTCCCTTACGTAATAGAAATGGTTCGTCGAGTCTCCGAGGACGTCGGCCGGGTCATACGTCTGGATATTTTTCAATCCGTATGTCCGCTTCAGTTCGTCGACGTCACGCCCGTCCTGTTCACTGATGACCATCGTCACTTCGTTCGTCGGACCGAGCGCCGTATGCCAGTCCATATGGATGACGCGGTCGTAGCGGTCGAGCAAATCGTGCTGCACCTCTTTCAAGAAGATGGCGGACGGCTCATCCGATTCGCCGCCGTAATAGACACCTTTCGGGAACTGATACTGCCCCATTCCTTTCGCCTCGGTCATCGCGTCAAACCCGTCGAGCTTGATGCCAGATCCGAGGAACGAGTAGATGTGTTCGCGCGCCTCATGGTAATCATCGATGACGCCGTCCGGGACGAACAAGTGCCGCATGACCTCATATTCTTTATTGACGTTACGCGGGAGGGCCTCCCGGTCGATGACATAGTTTCGGTTCAAGTCAACGTTATGTTCATTGACGCGGCGGAAGTGTTTCATTCCCCACGGATTGACGGCATGGATGAGACAGATGCCGGTCGACTCGTACCGAAGGTTTTCGAGTTGCGTCTCGACGAACTGGTGTGTCACGGCTGCACCGGCGTACCCTTCGATGCCGTGCTCCCCGATTGTCATGAGAAGCACCACTTCGCGTGATCCCGCAGGTTCACCGATGATGACATCAATCGTATCCTCGCCGATCGAGTGGGACATCACGCGGGCCGTCGGATAATAGGGTTTGACGCGGTCGAGCAGGGCGAGAAACTTCTCACGCGACTCTTCGTATGATGATGAAAAATACTGACTCATAGTGACTCCCTCCATTCTAATCTTCTGTATCCCATTCCCATTCCTGGCCAGACTAAAAACGCCCCCTTAAGGAGACGTTTTCAACGCTTAGTGGGCACCGGCCTTCGTGCCCCGGTTCTGACGGCGGAACTCGAACAAATAGACGAGCGGTGCGAGTAGGACCGCTCCGAACACCCAATACGCGCCCGGAGTCACGAACAGCGTCTCGAACGCCCGGAAAAACCAGGCGACGAGCGAGAAGCCGACGACAAGTTCGGCCGTCCAGATGACTCCACGACGCACGGCGAGCATGAGCGTGTTCGTTTTTTGGAAGAGGGCTGCGAGAAAGGCAATTAAAAAGGCCGGGAAACTACTGAACCAAAGCATCCGATTGAGCGTCGATTCGGCAAAATACGTGTTGCCGAGCGACACCGTGATGACATAATGCGCGACGAGCACCAATAAGACGACAATCCAACCCATGAGGACGTCACGTTCCCATTTTTTCATTGTTCTCCCTCCGTTCCACGCAACAGAGCTACCCTTATATTTACCCGTTTTGCGAATGCTTCGGACAATTCTGCGTCAAAAAAGACGCGTCCCGTGAGGAACACGCCAGATTATTTGTCCATCAAGTGACGAGCCCATTCGGTTGCCCGCTCGAGCTCTCCGTCTTTGAGTGGCCCTTCTTTATCGAGGACAATGAACGACTCTTTCAACACCGGTTCCGCTCCCTTGTCCAGCAGCAATCGTTCGATTCGGGTCGACGCGTGGCCGAACCATTTGACGATTTTTCCGACAAAAAAGCCTTGGTCCTCTTCAGCCATGCTCGTATCGAACGCCGCGGCCCGAATGCCCCGGAGCGCATGATCCGATAGGCCGTCTAAAAAGGTTTTCACGTCCTCGGTCTCGCGTCCGCCATGTGTCGGTGAACCGACGACGAACAAATCGAGATTGGCGAGGTCGCCGTATCCGACATGGCTGATTTGCATGATGTCAACTTGGTGCAAGTCGCTGAACCCGTCCTTGATGGCATACGCGACTTTTTCAGTGCACCCGTACATCGAATCAAAGATGATGAGGATTTTCATAGGGAATCCCTCCATTACACGAAAACACGATATGTCTACAGTTGACTGTTCCCTTAATGAACCGAACCTCATCATGGATTCATTTAATTTTCATGTCTTTTCTTCATACGTATAGCCACAAAGATGAAAACACCAACAGCGAGCGCCCCATATGCCACCTTATCTAAATGGTCACGCATGCTGAATGGGGCGTCATGCCGATATTCGGCCCGCTTCCACCCCGACTCGTCCTCGACCGCGAGCACATCCTCCATCGCTTCCCCGTTCACTTCTCGATAGGTCGTCCCAATCGGATACATGTTCGAGGCATCCCCATAATAGCTCCCGTCCATATCGTCGGCCATCGTCTTCACCTCACCGACGACCTCACCCAAATCGCCCTCCAATACGGCAACATCCATCACTTCATACACTCGTCCATCCAACACGACGAACGCATACGCCCATGACAAGGCTTGGGCCGACAAGGAGACGGATAGCAACAATAACATTAATCCTATGACACGCCTCATCGAATCGCCCAGACGAACGTCGCCGAGTCGCTCAAGTCGATTTCGTCCGGTTCGAGTTCCGGCATCGCCGCCTCTGAGAAGAGCACCTCGTCATGGAGCGTGAGACGCGTCGGTGAATAAAGATGCAGCTCGCCCCACGTATAATCGATTTGAAGCAAATCGCCGAGCGACGCCCCGGCTCCTTTTGCCAACAGTTCCGCCCGATGGCGCGCGTTCGTCGCCGCACTCGCGAGCAGTTCATCTTGAACTGTATCCGCATCCTTGATTGTGAACGAGATGGACAGCTTCGGTTCGGCTAGTGAGTTGCTGACGTGTTCGATGACCGCGGACAACTGTTTCGTCTCGAGCGGAAACTCGAGTTTCGTCTTCTGTTGACAGACATAACCACGGAATCGTGATTTATAGTTGCCTTCTTCATCCCGATAGCTCTCATAGTCCGTATCGATCGAGAAGTCGGTCGTCTTTAAATCCGTTTTCGCGAAACCGGCCTGCTCGATTGCTTTTTGCAGCCGCGTGACGGCGAGTACCGCCCCGTTCATCGTCTCCTCATAGCGGACGGCTCTTGACGACAAATCCATTCTCACGACAATCAAATCTGGCTTGGCCGATACTTTTCCCGTACCTTTGACGGTGATCGTGCGTTCCATACGATTTCCTCCTCATCGTTTAAGAAATGCCGAATAGTTTCGTGACGGCCTTCCACTTGCGCGGATAGGCGTTGCTGCCGCTATGCGTCCGAACGGTGCCATCCGGTTGTGTAATCATCAGACTCCACTGCGTCCCGTCAAGGATTATTAAGTCGCCTTCTACTTCAAACGTCGACGGCCACTTGTCTGTCCCTAACGCTAAAAAAGCGGTGTACATATCTTTCGTTTCTACTTCATCGTACGTGACGAACGTGTCCTTCGGCCTTTTATGGCTTTCCCTCCGCCAGTCAATGTATCGGACAGCCGTCCCGTCTGGAAAGAATGTCAAGGTAGACTCGTTCATAATCCCGAAGCCACCTACCTTGAATTGGATTTCGAACGATTTGTCCTGCATGCCATGCCCTCCTTTAGATGTCATCCACTGTGTGTCTTTCTTCGTTATCCTCATGGCGTGTTCCCCCCCTTTACGATGAAGTCACGTTTTTCCGGTCAGCGAGATCAACAGTCCGATGAGATAGCCGAATGCTGCACCTGTCGCAATCCCGTACACCAATTCAAATCCGAGTAGGAGCGAACTGATGATGCCAATCCCCGCTCCAAACACTAGTCCGAGTCCTACACCCGACGCTCGCCAATTCTGTTCTGTCATCGTAGTCTCCCTTCTCCTATATATCCCTTCCCGTTAACGGAACCGGTCCATCATAAACGCCTCTACGTCATCGAGTGTTTCAGCACCTCGTAGCGACGGATAGGCATCACGACTGAAGACGAGCCCTTCGTCCGTGTTCAAGAACATGTATCGCTCACCGTCCGGAAAGCCGTAATCACTCACATCCATAACTTGAAGCGTTGCCCCGTTTTGTGACCAGACGTGGGAAGTGTCATGCCGTCTCGGCATAAAAATCCCTTCCATGCCGAGGCGAAGTTCAGATATGACGTCCGCATCTGACTGAAGCACTTTCGAACCGACGCCTGCAACGGTGAGTACTTTCATCTCACTCCCGGGCTCAACCTCGCCCCGATAGACGTCTGTCACGCCAATCGTCACGATCGACTGATATTCCGCTTGTCCGTTGAAATCCAGCTCGATGTGGTCAATCTGTTTGACGACGCCCCGCACCACGACAGGCTCCCATTTCGAGAACAGTTCATCTTCACTCATCTCAATCAGGTTTGCCGACGACATCCCGACATCGATGTCCTTTTCATCGATATACGCGACCGACATATTGCTCGAGCTGTCCGACAGCGGAATCAACTCTTTGAAGCCGTCCCATGTCACGGCAAAGAGTGCAACAGCAGCGACAGCGATGAGACCTCCCATCCAACGCCAATGTCTTCGTTTCTTTCCCTCGACTTCCATCGATTCCTCGACGAAACGGTCATCGACGTCCCCCATCAAACGTGTGAGCCTCATAGCGCCACCCCTTCCGCTTCGAGTATTTGCTTCAAGTCGTTCCGTGTCCGAAGCAGCACCATTTTGACCTTGCTCTCGCTCACGTGGCGCATCTTCGCGATATCCTTGATCGACTGAAAGTGAAAGTAACGCCCCATGAAAATCTGCCGGGTCTCTTGCGACAACTGGTCCAAAAATTCGTTCAATAACTCGACGACTTCCGAATCGGTCGCAGCGGAGGCGGCGAGACAGTGCTCAAGCTCGCTCGCGATAAGCGGGACTTGCCCCGCTCCACGCTTCTTGGCGTTCGCTTTCTCATACTTGTGGAGCGCGACGTTCCGGACCAGCTTTGCCAAGTAGGCAGCGAGGCGCACTGGACGCGTCGGTGGAATCGCTTGCCACGCCTTCATGTACGTGTCATTGACGCACTCGTCCGCGTCCTCCCGGCTATGCAAAATGTTATAGGAAATCGTATGACAATAGCCGCCGTATTTTTGCGCCGTCGCCTCAATCGCCCGCTCGGAACGCCTCCAATACAAATCGATAATCGCTTGATCGTCCAATCGAATCCCCCTCTCGATGTACTTACATCTTTATAGACCGGAAATGAAATCCATCGGTCACAACTTCTGTAAAAGTTTTTTGGAGCGGCTCTTCACGGCCGGGCTTCCCGTCTCGCGTTGCGACTCGAGCAATGCTTTCAGCTCGTCCCGAAATCGTGGATGCACGGCGCTCAAATCAAACATCGCCTGCAGGGCGTTGACGATGACGCTCGACTCGGTGTCAATCCAACCGGTGAGTACGTGAACGATGCCGGACGCCTCTTCCTCTGTCCACGTCATCCGTGGCATGAGTTGGGCCAAGTGCCACCTCACTTGTTGTTGGGTGGCGATCTGTAGCTGCTCGAACAAGGACGCCTGATGTGCTTGCAGCAGCTCCGGATGACGGCGTGTCACTTTCTCCATCGCGTCCGCACTCCGCATCCGGACGATGGGACGGGCATCGGTCAAGCCGGTCATCAATTCACTGAATCGGCCCGGGTCGTTCCCAACAAATTCGACGACCTCATCGACGCGACCGACCGAGCGCAAATCCCCACCACTCAACAATTCTCGGATGTCCATTATTCCACCTCTTTCTTCATTCTTATTTTACAAAAAAAGGGACCCAGTAGACACTGAATCCCGATGCATTCCGATTAGTTATTCTCTTGCTTCAATCGGTCGATAATATTATCCGACTTCACTTTCGAGATGGCATATAGCATCGAAGAACCGACGATGAGGAAGATTACGACCGTGACGAAGAAGATGTCGCCCCACGGCAATGTGAACGGTGCCTCGAACGTGTTGATTTGCGCCCGATAAATGAGGTACATGATCAGCACACTGACCGGCACCCCATACGCCAATGCCTTGATTCCGTAGAAGATGCTCTCATAGTACACCATCTTGTTGAACCCTTTCGGTGTCATGCCGACCGATCGCAGCATCGCGAACTCGCGGCGCCGGAGCGAGACACTCGTCGAGATCGTGTTGAAGATGTTCGCCACCGAGATGAGCGAAATCAAGACGATGAACCCATAGACGAAAATCGATAACAGCAACAACACTTGCTCTTGTTGTTCACGTTGTTCCGACACGTTGAAGATATATTGGTCCATGTTCTGTTCCGCTTCAATGACTTGCTGCGTCGCCTCAGGATTACTCGTGTTCAAGGCGATCGATGGGCTCGACTGCTGCATCAACTGACCGATCGCATCCTCTTCGAACGTCCCTTCCCGGACGATCACATCGAGCCATCCGAGTGAACTCGTCATTACACCGGTCGGGGCGACGTCGGTCATGGCTCCGATTTTGATCGTTTTGAGCGGTGCCGCCTCGTCCGTCGCGTTCTCGTCCCGGAGTTCGAGCGTATCACCAATCTCTGTCTCAATCGTCTTCGAGTTGACAAACTTTTTCTTGTCCACGTCTTGATACGACACTTCGTCAATCAAGACGGCGCCGGGGACGTCTCCGTCTTCAAAGTTGCTGGCGGATGCCCCGATCTGCTTCAAGTACGCATCGAAGCTGTCGTCATCTAATTGATAGAGGGAGACGTAATACATGAACTTCCCATCGACGAAGGTGGATGCCAAATCTTCATTTTCGGTGACTGCGCTCGGTAATTGCGCTTCGTCGACCATCGTCTGGACGGTCGTGTTCTCGAAGTACGTCCCGCCCGTCACATTGTCCAACGTCTCATAGCGCTGTAAGTCATCCTTCGTGAGATTCGACCCGTTCACGAGGATATCGAACTCGTACGTGCCTTGCGACATCTCGAGCGACTGTTCGAGCCGGTCCGTGAAGTAACTGACGACTAAAAACAGCACAATACTGATGACGAGTGAGAACACGGTCGCCAAATACCGTTTCCGGTTCCGTTTCGTGTTTTTCAATCCAATCTCTGCTTCCAACCCGAAGATGCGGCGCACGAGTTTTGACGTCTTCACGTTCTTCGACGTCAGTCGCACGTCCTGTGTTTGCCGAATCGCGTCAATCGCCGAAATCTTCGAAGCGCGGCGCGCCGGCAGATAACACGAGATGAAAATCGTCACGCTCGAAATGAGTATCGTCAACAAGAGTGTGAGCGGTGTGACGACGACCTCAAACTTCTCCGTCACGTTGAGCGCCTTCTCCGCAAAGGCATTGATGAACAGGAACGTGACCCCGATTCCGGCCACCCCGGCAATGATACCGATTGGGATGCTGATTCCTCCGATAATCAATCCTTCAAAGAAGACCGAATTTCGTTTTTGCCGTTTCGTCGCCCCGACACTCGCGAGCATCCCGAGGTAGCGTGAGCGCTCAGATACGCTGATGGCAAAGGCATTATAGATGAGCGAAATCGAGCCGATGACGATGACCGCCATGATGATGCCACCGAACCCGTACAGCGTCTTGCGCAAGCCGTCATCATCGGTCACCCCATAATAGCGAAGCAACGACGCGTTATAGGCAATCCCTTCAATTTTCTGTTCGCGCATCAGTTGTTTCGTATCTTCATAAATCGAACCGTTCACGTCGTTCAAGGCGACGAACGTATCGACGGTCGCACCATTCAATGCTCTGTCGTCAATGTATCCGACGACCGTGTAACCCGGCGACCACGTGGGCTCCCAGGCTGGGCGCGTCATCGTGCCGACGACGGTCAACGTCACTGTCTCCTCGATGTTCAACTGTTCAAGCATCGTCTCCCCGTCACGCATCAAGCCATCGCTTTGCGTCAACACGCGACCTGACGATTCGTCCATGCGCTCGCCGATCTCGAGCGTCAACTCGTCACCGATGTTGTACGTGACTTGTGCGTTTTGACGGATAGCTTCAGAAATGACGACTTCGCCTTCTTTGTTCGGCAAGCGTCCCTCCGTCAAGTCGACGGGAAAATTCTTCAACCCCGAAGTATTATAGTTGCGGACGTATAAGTACGGTTTATAGGCATTCTGTGATTCTTTTAATTCCGCATAGCCGTCACTCGACAGGATGACGTCCTTCGTGGCCGCGTCATTCCGGATTGCCTCGATCTGGTCTTCGTTCGTGTTGACATATTTGACGTGCCACTCCCCGTTCTCCGCGATGTCTTGGCGAATCATCAAGTCCAGGAACGACGAACCGAGTGTCGTCACAGCCGTAATCATCGCCACCGAGATGATGACCCCGATGATGGTGACGAGCGAGCGCCGCTTGTTCTCGCGCAAGTGCCGAAGCGTCATTTTATTGATGATGTTCATGCGCGGACGACCTCGTTCTTCGCAATCTTCCCATCCTCAATCGAGATGATGCGGTCGGCCTGTAAGGCGATCCGTTCGTCGTGGGTGATGATGATGAGCGTCTGATTGAACTTCTTGTTGAACAGTTTGAGAAGGCTCATGATTTCTTCACTGTTTTGACTGTCCAAGTTCCCTGTCGGCTCGTCGGCCAGGATGATGGCCGGGTTGCTGATGAGTGCCCGGCCGATAGAGACGCGTTGTTGCTGCCCACCAGACAGTTGGTTCGGCAAATGCGTCAGCCGGTTCGACAATCCAAGAATGCCGATGATGCGCTCCAAATGAGCGGCGTCAACTTTTTGCTCGTCCAATAACATCGGTAACGTGATGTTCTCCTCGACCGTCAAAATCGGAATCAAGTTATAAAATTGATAAATCAAACCGATTTGACGACGGCGGAAGATGGCGAGCTGTGTCTCATCCAACTTGTAAATATCGGTGTTGTCGATCAACACCTGTCCACTTGTCGGGACGTCGACACCGCCGAGCAAATGCAACAACGTCGACTTCCCCGAGCCCGACGGTCCGACGATGCAGACGAACTCGCCTTTTTTGACGGTGAACGACACGTCATCGAGCGCCCGCACTTCCATCTCGTCTTTCCCGTATACTTTTGATAAGTGTTGTACTTCTAATATGTTCATGGTTGCACCCTCCAGTACTTGATCTACTTTGAGTGTACCGAGCGAGTGTGACACGTCCGTGACTCAAAAGTGACTGTTTCGTCACTTAGACGATGGATTTGTAGAATCGAACTTGAAACGCGGTCCCGGCTCCACGTTCACTGCGGACGGTCAATTCCCCTTGCTGGCTCGTGATGATGCTGTGGGCCATGGCGAGCCCGATGCCGACGCTGTCGTCGCTCGCATTCATGCCTTTATAAAAACGCTGGAAGATGTACGGGACGTCTTGTTTGGCGATTCCGCTCCCCGTGTCGCGGATGATGATTTCCGTATACAGTGTGTTCTCACTAAAGTCGATGAACAACTCGCCTTGTTCCGGTGTATGTTCTACGCAGTTCTTCAAGATGTTGATGAGCGCCTCGGTCGTCCACTTCATATCGCCTTCGAACGCGACGTCACGCTCACCCGTAATCTGGAGCCGTTGCATTTTAATATCGATCGGCACAAGCATCGGTTCTGTCACGGCTTGAATGAGCGCGGGGACAGATACCGGTTCCTGCTTGAAATGAATCGTCCCGGCATCGATTTTAGACAGCTTGAGCAGTGACGAGACGAGCCATTCCATCCGCTCGAGCTGCACCTGTACGTTATGCGTGAACTCTTGCCGCTTGTCATCTGACAGCCTCGGGTCACTGAGCAAGTCCGCCATGACGGTCATCGAGGTGAGCGGCGTCTTCAATTGATGAGAAATGTCGGAGATGGCATCCGTCAACTTCTGCTTGTCCTCTTCAAGATGCGTCCCTTGCTCGGACAGCATCTTCGTCACTTTATAAATTTGACTCTTCAACAGACTGAGCTCGCCTTCACGGTTGTCGCGGACATCGAGTTTATAATTGCCGTTGCTGATCTCTTGCAGGTAACTCGACAGCTGATTGATTTCCCGATAGCGCCACGTCGTGAACCGATATGTCACGATCAAGAACGCGACCGACAAAAGGAGGACGAGAATGACGGCCCCCATCGATAGGAACAAAGATGCGACGATAGAAGCCACCCCAATCAACAGCAGCAGACTGACTAAATAGATACGGATTTCTCGATTGCGCAACATGTCAGCGTTCCACCTTATAGCCAATCCCGCGAACCGTCTTAATCAACGTCGGCCGTTGCGGGTCATCTTCGAGTTTCTCGCGTAATCGTTTGATGTAGACGGTTAACGTATTGTCGTTCACGAAGTCCCCGCCCATGTCCCAAATTTGGTCGAGTAGTTGCGCTCGGGACAACACTTGTCCTGTATGTCTGCCGAAGATGAGCAATAGGCGATATTCAAGCGCCGTCAACAGGATCTCGCTTCCATCTTTTTTGACTTTGGCGTCTTGGGTATTGATTTCAACCGCCCCGATTGTCAAAATGGGCGAGCTGACCTGTTTATGGTAGCGGCGCAACACCGAGTGAATCCGCGAGATGAGTTCACGGACCCGGAACGGTTTCGTGATGTAGTCGTCCGCTCCCATATCGAGTCCCATGACGACGTTCACTTCATCATCGAACGCTGTCAAAAAGATGACAGGTATGTCCTGTTTTTGTTTCACGAGCCGGCATAAGTCATAGCCGCTCCCATCTGGCAGCGACAAGTCGAATAGACACAGGTCGATCGTATGTAACTGCTGTTCGATCAAACGTGTGGCGTCGGCCACGTTGTGGCACAACGTCGTCGTGAATTGTTCTTGCTCGAGTGAATATTGGAGACCGGAAGCGATCGTCCGGTCGTCTTCGACGATTAGAATATGCATGGTATTCCCTCCTGACTCTTCTTCTCATAATATAGCAGTCTTTTTCAAGTGTGGAGACAAAACAAAAACCGAACGAGACGACTCGTTCGGTCAGATTATGCTTTTGTCACCCGAAGGCACTCCGGTCGTTCGAACCCGACTTCCCCTAAAAATCGCAGCGCATCCATCGTCAACTCGTCGCACGTGATCGTATTGACGCTCGGTTCCGTCTGTTCATCGACCCACACTTTCCAAATTTCGACTTCATCCGCTGTCTTCAAGTGGTCGGTTATATACGCGACGAGCTGTTCGGCTCTCGCATCCGTATAACGCCAACGCAATTCCACGACGTGTGGTTTTGACGAATACGCCTCGACATTTTCTTGTTCATAATACAGGTCGCACTTGATTTCAATCTCATCAAGGTGTTCTTCTGCTTCGACGTTCATCAAAATTTTTTCGTCACGGTCGAGGTCCTCATCGTCTGTGAGCATCTCGGGCAAGATGACACCTTTTTTGATGGCTTCGTTGATCGATAAGAACTTGATGTACGGATTTTCGACTTCTTTTAATGGGTGGTCGCTCGTTATAAATTGAAATTCACTCATGTAAGAACCTCCTCCTGTTTTGATCAATGGGGCGTCATCGTTTCATCGCACGGATGGAGATGAAGAGCCCAATCCAATAGCCGATAATCGAACCGATGACGATGCCATACATGGACGGAAAATCGAATAATAATGAGACGATCAGCCCGCCAGCCGTTCCAAACACAAGGCCAAGACCGACTGCTGATTCGCGCCACTCGTTCATGTTCATCCCTCCCATCCCTTCTTACGAACCAAGTGGATCAAAAGTTTCGATTCACTATCGCCACATAAGAAAGGGACCCAGCATCTGCTGAATCCCATCATTCCTTATTCGACTGTCGACGCCGCCTCGGCAAGCGTCGCTTCTTCTTTATGATAATTCTCAACGAACGCGTCAAGATGGGCCCGCACTTCGTCTGTCGATTTCGTGTCCATGAGCTTCACACGGAGGTCACTCGCCCCGCGGAACCCTTTCACGTAAATCTTGAAGAAGCGGTGCAAGTTCGAAATCGAACGCGGCACCTCTTCTTGGAACTTGTCTTGCAAATCGAGTTGGAGACGAAGCAAGTCGAGGTACTCTTCCATCGAATGCTCACGCGGCTCTTTCTCGAACGCGAACGGGTTCTTGAAAATCCCACGGCCAATCATGACGCCGTCGACGCCATATTTCTCGACGAGTTCTAATCCCATTTGACGGTCAAGGATGTCGCCGTTGATCGTGATGAGCGTATCCGGTGCAATCTCATCACGCAGTTTGACGATATCCGGAATCATCTCCCAGTGCGCATCGACTTTACTCATCTCGTTGCGTGTCCGCAAGTGAATCGACAAGTTGGCGATGTCTTGCTTCAAGAGATGCGTCAACCAGTCGCGCCACTCGTCGAGCTTCGCGAAACCGAGACGCGTCTTGACGCTGACCGGGATGCCGCCCGCTTTCGCCGCTTGAATGAGTTCGGCTGCGACGTCAGGACGGAGGATGAGTCCGCTCCCTTTCCCACGCTTGGCCACGTTCGGGACCGGGCAACCCATATTGATGTCGAGGCCTTTATAGCCCATCTCGGCCATGCCGATGCTCATCTCACGGAAGTAATCCGGGTTGTCACCCCAAATGTGGGCGACCATCGGCTGTTCGTCCTCGGTGAACGTCAAACGTCCACGCAGGCTGCCTTTCCCTTCCGGATGACAGTAGCTGTCCGAGTTGGCGAACTCGGTGAAGAACACGTCCGGGCGTCCGGCATGGGCGACGACGTGGCGGAAGACGACATCGGTCACGTCTTCCATCGGGGCAAGTATAAAGAATGGACGCGGCAGGTCGCGCCAGAAGTTTTCTTTCATAACACTTTATTCCTTTCTTTAAAACTAATCTATTTCGACAAAATTAATATTTTCTAAGAATTCTGTATGTCGCGTGTGACATGATACGTAAGCGCCGTTTGTTAGTTCATCTTTATCAAACCATAAACATAAATCAACAAATTGATGATCAGCTTTGACTCTACCAACTGGTCTAATGGCTACGAATTCACCATCTGTATCAATACCTTTTCCAGTAAGAGCAATTATTAAATCATTAAAATTAACATCCGTACTCTGATTCACGAACACTAATACATTTGGTATAAGATGGTGTTCATTGACACTCCTAAACTGCTGTACGGATGTTCGAAACTTTTTTTGCAAAGTATTAAATGATGAATCAGGAACACAGATAACTTCCCCTGACTTTGCATCGTTTAAGAAGTCACTTTCGTCAATAGTTTTTTCTTCAGCATAAAATAGGAGTTTACCATCTTTATTGTAAACTTCAAAGTCCGGTGTTTTTACTTCTTCCTCACTAATTTTTCTAGCGTCTAATCCTAAATGACTAAAGTATTCTGAAACTAAATTCTCACCTTTGTCTGCCATATAAGTGTCCCCCTTAACTACTTTTCTCCAACCACGCCACCGTCTCCACATGCGCCGTATGCGGGAACATGTCAACCGGTGTGACTTCGACGAGTCGGTAGCCGCGATCAGCGAGATAACGCATATCGCGTGCCTGCGTCGCGACGTTACACGATACGTAAACAATCCGCTTCGGTGCCATCTCGACCATCGTCTCAAGGAACGACTCGGCACAGCCTTTACGCGGCGGGTCGACGACGATGACGTCAGGATTGATGCCATCCTGCTTCCACTGCGGCAACACATCTTCTGCCGCGCCGCACGCGTACGTCACGTTGTCGATTTCATTGACGAGCGCGTTCTGTTTCGCGTCCTCAATCGCTTCCGGCACGACTTCGACGCCATACACGTGCGCCGCTTTCCGGGCGAGAAACAGACTGATCGTCCCGATGCCGCAATAGGCGTCGACGACTTGTTCGGTCCCGGTGAGTTGCGCGTATTCGAGCGCCTTGCCGTATAACTTCTCCGTCTGGACCGGGTTGACTTGGAAGAACGAGTGCGGGGAAATCGTGAACGTGAGTCCACCTATTTTGTCCTCAATCGTCTCATGGCCATACAACAATTTGTTTGTCGAACCCAAGATGACGTTCGTCTTGTCCGGGTTGATGTTTTGCATGATCGACGTCACGTCCGGCAGACGTTTCAAGATGTCGGCGACAATCTCGTTCACGCCTTTTATTTTCGTCGTCTTCGTGATCAGGACGATCATCAATTCACCCGAATGGTAGCCGTAACGGGCCATGACGTGGCGGATGACGCCGCGCCCGGTCTTCTCATCGTACGCCGGCACACCGTGCGCCGCGAGCACGTCACGGACGACTTGGACGGCCTCATCGTTGCGTTCGTCTTGGATGAGACATTCCTTCATCTCGACGATATCGTGCGAACGTGGACGATAGAAACCGGCGACGAGGCGACCGGCCTCGTCTTTGAACGGCACTTGTGCCTTGTTGCGGTAACGCCATGGTTCCGGCATGCCGATTGTCTCGTGGACAGGCACATCGAATTGGCCAAGTCGCTTCAACGCATCGACGACACGGTCCCGTTTTTGACGGAGCTGGCCGTCGTAACTGAAGTGTTGGAGCTGACAGCCCCCGCACTGATAGAAAATCGGGCACGGTGGCTCGACGCGGTCCGCACTCGCTTCTTTCACATCGAGCAAGCGGGCGAACCCGTACTGTTTATTCGTCTTCGTCACGACGATTTCCACGGTCTCTCCCGGAAGTGCGTTCGGGACGAACAACGTATAACCGTCGACGCGTGCCACGCCCGCGCCTTCATGCGTGAGGTCGTGGATGTGGACGTCGAGACGGTCATTTTTTTGGACTGGTAACATGAGTCTCTCCTTTCCCGATTCAAAAAATAGTGTGTATTGGTTCATACCCGTTCCAAGCGAACGAAAAGCTCGGCGTGTGCGCCACGCCGAGCCGAATCATTCTGCTTTCTCGTTTGACACGTTGAACAGCTGTTTGATCATCTGTTCGCGTTCATACTGGGCGTTCAAGTCTTCCATCTCACGGATGCGCGCGTTCGGTGCGAGCACCGTCAAGTGACGGAACAAGTTTCGCATCTCGCCCGTGCATTCGCCGCCGTATTCGCCGTCGATATTGAGACTCATCCGTTCCGTCGTCGTCTTCATCTTGACGCGTCCCGTCTTGACGTGCTCGACGAGCGGACTCGACAAGTGCTCGCCACGGAGCAACAAACGGACGACGTGGATGAACTCGAACAAGTTACACTTGCGCAAGATGAACAAGTCGAACAGTCCGTCGTTCAGTGAGGCGTGTGGTGAAATCTTCTCGAAGCCACCGACCGAGTTCGAGTTCGACGTGAGGAAAATCATGACCTCGCCACTGAACGTGCCCTCGTCGTGCTCGAGCTCGATATACGTCGGCTTGATGAGTGGAAGTTTCTCCATCCCTTTGACGTAATAGGCGAGCTGACCGAGCGCCGTCTTCAGTTTCGACGGCACCTCGTACGACAGCTCCGTCATGATGCCGCCACCGGCGATATTGATGAAGTAGTGGATATCCCCTGTCTCCCCTTCAATCTCACCGAGGTCGACCGGCATCTCGAATCCGTCACAGATGACGTCGAGGGCACCGACGACGTTGAGCGGAATCCGCATCGCTCGGGCAAAGTCGTTCGTCGTTCCGACTGGGATGAGCCCGATCGTCGGACGCGTGTCGAGCGGGGCGAGTCCCGAGATAACCTCGTTCAGCGTCCCGTCCCCACCAGCCGCGATAATCAAGTCGAACTCGGCCTCCGCGGCTCGAACGGCTTCGAGCGTCGCGTCGCCGATTGCTTTCGTCGCGTACGTCGACGTCTCATAACCCGCATCTTCGAGGCGGTTCAAAATGTACGGGAGTTCCCGTTTGATCACTTCTTTTCCAGATGTCGGGTTATAGATGACCCGTGCGCGTTTTCGTTGCATAATGTTCTCTCCCCATGCTCAAGTCGAGCGAAAAGCGAGACACAAGTGCCTCGCCGCTTGTTTAGCGTTTGGCAATCTCTTCGTGGAACAAGCCATCGAGGAGTGCCGGGTTCGCCATCCCTTTCGTCTGCTTCATGATCTGCCCGATGATAAAGCCTTTGGCACGGTCTTTCCCGTTCTTAAAGTCTTCAATCATCTGCGGATGCGCTTCGAACAAGTCGAGGATGTAGCCGCGGAGCAAGTTCTCGTCCGAGATTTGGGCGAGACCGTTCGCTTCGACGTACGCCTTCGGCTCGGCGCCTTCTTCGATCATGGCTGTGAACACGCGTTTGGCAATCTTCGAAGAAATTGTACCTTCTCCAATCAAACGAATCAACTCCGCGAGCGAGCTCGGCGTCAATTTCATCGTCTCGATCGTATCGTCCGATTTGTTCAAGTGACCGAGCACTTCGCCCATGAGCCAGTTCGCGGCCGCTTTCGGTTCGGCACCGGCTGCCGTCGTCGCTTCGAAGAAGTCCGAGAACTCCCGCGTCGACGTGAGCGCCTTGGCGTCATACGCCGACAGGCCATAGTTATTCATATAACGTTCGCGACGTGCGACCGGAAGTTCCGGAAGCGTGGCGCGGATGCGTTCTTTCCATTCCTCATCGATTTCGAGACGGACGAGGTCCGGCTCTGGGAAGTAGCGGTAATCGGCCGCTCCTTCTTTGACACGCATAAGAATCGTCTTCTTCGCCGCCTCGTCAAAACGGAGCGTCTCTTGACGCATGATGCCGCCCGTGATGAGCAATTTGCGGTGACGGTCTTCCTCATACTCGAGCGCCTTCAAGACGTTCGAGAACGAGTTCAAGTTTTTGAGCTCCGTCTTCGTTCCGAACGGCTCTTGACCGAACGGACGGACCGAGATGTTACAGTCGCAACGAAGCGACCCTTCTTCCATCTTGACGTCCGAGACGCCCGCGAACGAGAGCACTTCTTTCAAGCGCTCGAGGTACGCGACAGCATCTTTCGGTGAACGCATGTCAGCCTCACTGACGATCTCGATGAGGGGTGACCCAGTCCGGTTGAAGTCGACGACCGAGTGTTTCTCGCCCGTGTGGTTCATCTTCCCGGCATCTTCCTCGAGATGGACGCGTTCGATGCGGAACCGCTTCATCTCACCGTCGACTTCGACGTCGACGTGACCGTTGAAGCCGATTGGCTGGTCGAACTGCGAGATTTGATACGCTTTCGGCGTATCCGGATAGAAATAGTTCTTGCGGTCGAATTTCGTGTCGGTCGCGATTTCGCAGTTGAGTGCCATCGCGGCCTTGATGGCGAGATTGACCGCCTCTTCGTTCAATTTAGGCAAGACGCCCGGGTGTCCGAGACAAATCGGACACGTCTGTGTATTCGTTTCGGCACCGTATGTGCGCGAGCAGCCACACCAAATCTTCGACTTCGTGCTCAGCTCGGCGTGCACCTCGATCCCGATGATCGTTTCAAAGTTCATCGTACGTCCTCCTTAGAGCTGTGGCATCTTGAAACCGCCGTTTGCTTGTTCAAAAGCATGGGCCACGCGGTAGAGTGTTGGTTCACTGAAATGGTTCCCGATGATCTGTAAACCGACCGGGAGGCCTTCTGACAAGCCAGCCGGTACCGAGATGGCCGGGATACCCGCCAAGTTGACCGGAATCGTCATAATATCGTTGGCATACATCGTGAGCGGATCTTCGAGCTGGTCACCGAGTTTGAACGCGACCGTCGGCGCAGTCGGTCCGATAATCGCATCGTAGTCGGCGAACACGTTCGCGAAGTCTTGCTTCATGAGCGTGCGGACCTGTTGCGATTTCTTATAGAACGCATCGTAATAACCCGAGCTGAGTGCGTACGTCCCGAGCATGATGCGGCGTTTCACTTCTTCCCCGAAACCTTGTTCGCGCGAATACGTGAACACTTCTTCGAGCGCATCAGCCTCGGCACGGCGCCCGTAACGGATGCCGTCAAACCGGGCGAGGTTCGAAGACGCTTCTGATGACGCGAGCAAGTAGTATGTCGGGAGCGCATATTTCACCGTCGGAAGCGAGACCTCCTCGACCGTCGCACCTAGCGACTTGAGCGTCTCGACCGCTTCTTCAATCTGTTTGCGGACACCGTCTGACACGCCTTCGGCCATGAACTCTTTTGGAAGCGCGAGCTTCATGCCTTTGATGTCGCCGTGAAGAGATTTCGTGTAATCCGGAAGGTCGACCGTTGCTGACGTCGAGTCCATGTCGCAATGACCGGCAATCGCGTTCAACAAGTAGGCGTTATCTTCGACCGTACGTGTGAGCGGACCGATTTGGTCGAGCGACGAGGCGAATGCGACGAGCCCGTAACGTGAGACGAGACCGTACGTCGGTTTCATCCCGACGACGCCACAATAGGCCGCCGGTTGACGAATCGAGCCACCTGTATCCGAGCCGAGGCTAAACAGGACTTGGCCGGCCGCGACCGTTGCCGCTGAACCGCCTGACGAACCGCCTGGTACGCGCGTCGGGTCCCACGGGTTACGGACGACTTTGAACGCCGAGTTCTCGTTCGATGAACCCATCGCGAACTCGTCCATGTTCAACTTCCCGATTGTGACGGCACCGGCGTCATGGAGACGCTCGACGACCGTCGCGTCATGGGCCGGGACGAAGTTCTCGAGGAACTTCGAGGCACACGTCGTGCGTGTCCCTTTCGTGACGATGTTGTCTTTGACGCCGATCGGCAAACCGAAGAGCGGGTTGTCCGAGGTCTTAGCGAGCTCGTCCATCCGTTTCGCCTGTTCGAACGCGTCTTCGTTGAGCGTCAAGAAGGCACCGATTTTCTCGTCGGTCGCCTCGATGCGGTCAAATGATTCTTTGACGAGGTCGGATACCGTGACTTCGCCTTCTTTTATAAGCGTATGCAGCTTGGCTACACCGTGATCAAATAAACTCATGAAGGGCCTCCTTATTCAAAGACCGCTGGGACACGGACTTGGCCGTTCTCCCAATCAGGTGCCATCCGTTCGACTTCCTCGCGTGGAAGTGAAGGACGAACCTCGTCTTTGCGTAGTACGTTTTTCAAATCTAGGGCATGGGTCGTCGGAATGACGCCCGTCGTATCGAGTTCATCGAGTTGCTCGGCGAACTCGAGGATTTTTGTCAATTGCTCCGTGAAGTGCGTCACTTCATCTTCTGTGATCGCAAGTCGGGCGAGTCCGGCAACGTGCCGAACTTCAGCTTCTGTGATTCGAGCCAAAGGTTCCACCTCCAACAGTTTTCAATACATCGTCCATTATCATACCACTTTTTTATAAGACAAAAAAGAAAATCCCATCTCTCCAAGGAGGAACGATTTTTTGAAAAGTTAGGGAATCCGCCCACACTATTGACTCGTTTCCCAAAACCCCTATTCGGTCCGCCCTCCAATCTCATTATGCTTAGGAGGAAGCATCATTTTTTCGAGGGGGATTCCTATGTCAATTCGTAACAAACTGATCGTCGCCTTCACCGTCTTGCTCGTGTTGCTGCTCGGGGTGAGCGGCTACTCGTTTTATGCGTTGAACGCGTCCAAGGCCGCCCAGCAAGATATGAACGTCTCGTGGGTTCCAGGGATGGATCAAATCCATCTCGTCGATAAACAGCTGCTCGAGATTCGTCAACAGATGATGCGCCACGCCTTGGTTGAGGACGAGGTGACGAAGCAAAATGTCGAAACGAACCTCGACACGGGCATCACGATTCTCGAGCAACAGATGAGCGGTTATGAGTCGACGATCATCACGAAAGCCGATCAGGAGCTGTTCGATCAAGCGACAGATCAATGGACGACATTTAAAACGAATATCGAGGAGCTCATCCGCATCTCGAACGCGGACGGTCAAGCCGCGGCCGACACCTATATCCGGGATACGGCGACACCGGCCGCCGACGCCCTCTCGAACACGCTCGGTCTGCTCGTCAACTTGAACCGCGATGAGATTCGGTCTGACACGGAAGCTGGTCAGGCATTGTTCGAGCAAGTCCAGCTCACGCTCATCATCATCATGGCCGCGGCAATCGTCTTCACGGTGCTCATGATGCTGTTCATCTTCCGCTCGATTTTCGAGCCGCTCAAAGAGTTCAAAGTGAAGATGCGGGAGCTGGCCACGAGCCAAGGCGACTTGACGACGGCTATCCCGGTGAAGCGCCGTGACGAGTTCTCGGGACTCGCCCGCGACTTCAACCAGTTCCTCGCCAATCTCCGGCAATTGATTTTACAAGTGAACGGTGTGTCTCACGGGGTGACCGAACAGTCGGCACGCATGTATGACGAACTGCGTGAGCTCGACACATACATGACGACGACGGCCGCCACGACCGAAGATTTGACGGCCGGGATGCAACAGACAGCCGCGAGCGCCCAAGAGATGAACGCGTCGGCTTCTGACATGGAACGGACGCTCCACAACATCGTGACGATGGCTGCCGAGCGCAAAGCCGAGGCCGAGCAAGTCGATGCCCGCGCCGTCGCCCTGCGCGACCATGCCGTCGAGGCGAAAGCATCAGCACTCCACGTCCTCTCGTCGACACGTGTCAATTTGGAGAAGGCAATGCAAGACGCCAAAGCCGTCCGGGAAATCGCGACGCTCACGAACGACATTTTAGACATCGCCGCCCAGACGAACCTTTTGTCGTTGAACGCTTCGATCGAAGCCGCTCGGGCCGGTGAGGCGGGACGCGGGTTCGCCGTCGTCGCCGATGAGATTCGGAAACTGGCCGAGACGAGCCGGACGACCGTCGAACGGATTCAAGCCATCTCGACGACCGTGCTCCACTCCGTCGACCATTTGAACGACACGTCGAGCGAGATGCTCCATTTCCTCGATACGAACGTGTTGAAGGATTACGACCAGCTCGAAGAGGCGGCCGAGCATTATAGCGAAGACGCCGGCCGGTTCGAAGCGACCGCCTCAGAGTTCGCCGTCGCCGCCGTCGAACTCGAGCAATTGACGTCGAATATGATCGGGGTCATCCAAGATGTGGCCGTCACGGTTAACAACGGCGCGCTCGGCACACAGGAGATCGCCGAGAAAGTGACGATGTCGGTCGACCGCTTCAGCGAGTTGAACCGCGCCACCGAGGCATCCCAACAGAAGATGGATGAGTTGAACGCGTTGATCGGTCAATTCAAAGTATGACAAAAGGAAGCGTCCTCGCATGAGGATGCTTCCTTTTGGTTAAGCGGCTTGCCGCAGTTCTTTTTGCCGTTCGAGCTCGAAACGCTTCGTCTCGGCGACGACGACACCCGACAAGAACAAGAGACCAATCAAGTTCGGAATCGCCATCAGTCCGTTGAAAACGTCCGAGATGGCCCAAATCAGATTCAAGTTCGTCGTCATCGCGCCGAGTCCGGCGACGAGGATATAGACGACACGATACGGGACGATCGACCGTTCACCGAGCAAGTAATAGACCGAGCGCTCCCCGTAGTAACACCAACCGATGACCGTCGAGAAGGCGAAGAAAACAAGTGACACCGTGACAATGATTTCCCCGATTGGACCGAGGAAGTATGCGAATGACGCTTGCGTCAACTCGATGCCTTGCAGCCCGCTCGTATACTGACCGCTCATGACGATCGTCAAGCCTGTGATCGAACAGACGATGAGCGTATCAATCAATACTTGCGTCATCGAGACGAGCGCTTGCCGTCCCGGGAAATCGGTCTTCGCGGCAGCGGCTGCGATTGGTGCCGAGCCGAGGCCGGCCTCGTTCGAGAATACGCCGCGTGCGACCCCATAACGGATGGCGGCACCGAGCGCCCCGCCGCCGATGGCTTCCGCGCTGAACGTGCTCGAGAAGATGGTCGCGAATGCCGACGGAATCAACTCGAAGTTCATGACGAGAATGACGAGACCCCCGCCGACATATCCGATAATCATGACCGGCACGAATACGCCGACGACTTTGCCGATCGATTTGACGCCACCGAGGATGACGAATCCTGTCAGCACCATGAGCACGATGCCCGTTACGAGCATCGGAATCCCGAATGACGTGTTGAGCGCCATACTGATCGAGTTCGTCTGGACGCCGTTGCCGATACCGAACGCGGCGATCGCCGCGAACAAGGCAAACGTCATACCGAGCCACTTCTTCTTTAAGCCGTGCTCCAAGTAATACATCGGTCCACCGGCAATCTCGCCCCGCTCATCGACGACACGATATTTGACGGCGAGAATCGCCTCGGCGTACTTCGTCGCCATCCCGATGAAACCAGAAAGCCACATCCAGACGATGGCGCCCGGTCCCCCCAGGACGACCGCCGTCGCGACACCGACCATGTTCCCGGTCCCGACCGTGGCCGCGAGCGCTGTCATGAGCGCCTGGAAGTGCGAGATGTCCCCGCGTTGCGTTTTCTGTTTTTCCGCTTCCGCTCCCGTTTTCGGTTTCGGGAGAAATGCTTCTTTCAACCCGAACCCGAGCCGCGTCACTTGGATGAAGCCGAGCCGGAACGTCAAATAGACGCCCGTCCCAATCAGTAAAATGAGGAGATGTGGTCCCCAGACGAGGTTGGATAGACTCGTCACCCATGATTCAAATTGCTGCATACGCTTATGCCCCCTATGTATATCTCATGTTCACCGTTCCTTCATATTTTTCAGAACATTCTCAACTTCGTCAAGTTGCCAAATGAGCCAAACATCTGATATCAGCGTAATACTTTCGTAATATACCTCTCTAACCTATTGAAACACCTCGATTCCGATTTTAGTAGTTGAAATAAATTTGTAATGCGAGACGCACAAAAAAACGGCCCCCATAGGGAAGCCGTCCTGCCTCATTTTGTGAGCGCCGCGACGACCTCGTCGACGTGCCCGTTCACTTTCACACTACGCCATTCCTGTTCGATATAGCCGTCCTCGTTGATGAGGAACGTCGAACGGACGATGCCGTAGTACTCTTTCCCGTAATTCTTTTTCAATTGCCAGACGCCGTATAGTTCCGACACCTCATGCGTATCATCAACGAGCAAATCGAACGGGAGCTCGTGTTTGGCGATAAAGTTTTGGTGCTTCTTCTGGCTGTCAGCCGAGATACCGATGACGACGGCCCCGTTCAGTCGCGGTGTCGCGTCGCGGAAGTCACACGCCTCGGTCGTACAACCCGGCGTCGCGTCCTTCGGATAGAAATAAAGAACGACTTTCTGTCCACGATAGTCCTCGAGCGAGACCATGTCCCCGTTTTGGTTCGGTAATGTGAATGTCGGTGCTAACATATGATTTCCTCCTTATCCGAACGACGGGTCGACGAGGTTCTCGTCATACCCATCGATCGCTTGTTCTAATTTTTGTTTGAGCGGTTCGAGCGACTCGAGATACTCGACCGGGTCTTCTGTTGCAGCGGCCTTTTTAAGTGCTGCCTCATTGTCGGTATACCACGTCCGGTACGCCTCGAAGTAGTCGGCCATCGTGTCTTGATTCTCCGGCACGGTGAGCGTCTCCGCCATGAGCAAGAAGACGTTATTGTCGGCCTCGAGCGCGACGTAGTCGGTCTGGGCGTTCACTTGGTCATAAATCGGGCCGGCCTCGTCTTCCGGCACTTCGGCGAGACGCGCGTTTGCCTCTGCGTTCACGCCATACTCATTCGCCTCGATGCCGGTCAACATGTCGCCGACCTCCCCAATCACATCGGCCGGGATGAGGGCCGGGGTGACGACGAGTTTCCAGTCCTCACCGTCTTTGATGGCGACTTTCGACAGTCGGTTCGGCAGTTCGTTGCCGTCCGCATCCTCCATCTCGTGGACGATGAACGCGACGTCCCCGTCCTCGTTCACCCAGCTCTCGTACATATCGCCCGGCGTGAGATCACGCATCTCAGCACCAGTCGCCGGAATGTCGGTCAATTCGCCCGCATAGTCGATGTCGGCGAGAGCTTCCGCATCCCCGCTTTCGAGCGCTTGTTGGTATGACGTATACAACGTCTCGACCTCTTCCGGGAGCGGCGCTTTCGTCTCTTCGGCTGCCTGTTCCGTCGGTGCTTCGTCCGCCGTCCCGCATCCCGCGAGCAATACGGTCAGCGCGAGCGGCATCATCCACTTGTACATTCAATCATTCCCTTCGCAAGTCGTCCTGTACCCTCATCCTACCACGACTCGATTTCGAGCGAAAACGACACGCTTTTCTGGAAAATTGTTTCACTAGGATTTCACTAGGTTTTTCGATACAATACAGACGTAAGCGCTTCAATATACGATCACTTTTAAGGGGGAACGAGAATGATTCCATACAAACATGAACCATTCACAGACTTTACAAACAAAGAGAACGCCGCAGCTATCCAAGCGGCGATCGAGAAAGTCAACGGTGAGCTCGGAAAAGACTATCCGCTCGTAATCGGTGGGGAGAAAGTTACGACGGAAGGCAAAATCACGTCTTACAACCCGGCCAATAAAGAAGAAGTCATCGGTCACGTCTCGAAAGCGAACCAAGAGCTCGCGGAGCGTGCGATGCAAGAAGCACTCACAGCGTTCGACTCATGGCGCCATGTCGACCCGGCCGTCCGTGCCGACGTCTTGTTCAAAGCGGCGAACATCGTCCGCAAGCGCAAGCACGAGTTCTCGGCTTACCTCGTCAAAGAGGCAGGCAAGCCTTGGAACGAAGCGGACGCGGATACAGCGGAAGCCATCGATTTCATGGAGTACTATGCACGTCAAATGCTCGAGCTCAAACCAGGCAAGAAAGTCGAGAGCCGCCCGGGCGAATATAACCGCTATGACTACATCCCACTCGGGGTTGGGATCGTCATCAGCCCTTGGAACTTCCCGTTCGCAATCATGGCAGGGACGGCCGTTGCGGCCATCGTTGCCGGTAACACGATCCTCTTGAAACCAGCATCGACGACACCGATCGTCGCTGCGAAATTCGTCGAGGTCATGGAAGAAGCAGGTCTTCCGAAAGGTGTCCTCAACTTCATCCCAGGACCAGGCGCAGAAGTCGGTGACTATCTCGTCGACCATCCAAAGACTCGCTTCATCAGCTTCACAGGTTCACGTGACGTCGGCTTGCGCATCAACGAGCGTGCCTCGAAATTGAACGACGGCCAAATCTGGCTCAAACGCGTCATCGCAGAGATGGGCGGAAAAGATACGATCGTCGTCGACGAATCAGCGGACCTCGAACTCGCGGCCCAGTCAATCGTCAAATCGGCGTTCGGCTTCTCTGGTCAAAAATGTTCGGCATGTTCGCGCGCCGTCATCGTCGACAGCGTCTATGACACAGTACTTGATCGCGTCGTCGAATTGACGAACGAACTCTCGGTCGGCAACACGGAGCAAAACGAACACTTCATGGGACCGGTCATCGATGCGGCCGCGTTCAAGAAGATCACGTCGTACTTCGACGTCGCCAAAGAAGAAGGCAAAATCGTTGCCGGCGGTAAAGCTGACGACTCGACAGGTTACTTCATCGAGCCGACGGTCGTCGCTGACGTCGCACCGAAAGCACGCCTCATGCAAGAAGAAATCTTTGGACCGATCGTCGCCTTCACGAAAGCGAAAGACTTCAAAGAAGCGATTGACATCGCCAACAACACGGAATACGGTTTGACGGGTGCCGTCCTCACGCGTGACCGCTCGAACCAAGAGTACGCGCGTCAGAACTTCCACGTTGGGAACTTGTACTTCAACCGTGGTTGCACAGGCGCCATCGTCGGCTATCAGCCGTTCGGCGGGTTCAACATGTCAGGGACAGACTCGAAAGCAGGCGGACCGGATTATATCCAGCTCCACATGCAAGCAAAAACGACGTCTGAGACGTTCTAATCCAAAAGCCCGGCTCATCTGAGCCGGGCTTTTGTCTGGAATAGGGGATCTATGAAGGACGAAGCCGTCGCGCTTCTTGCCTCAATCAAATGGTAAACGGAGTCTGAGCGTTACGCTCTACCTGCCCCGCCTCGTAAATGGAATCAAACACAGTGGAGAAAAGCAGATCGTGATTCAAAAACAGATTGAACAAGTGAGGATCGAACGCACCTTCCATTTGACCCATGATTTTCAATGTCTCTACATGTGAATAAGCGGGTTTATATGGCCGCATAGTTCGTAACGCATCATATACATCGACGATGCTTACAATTCGCGCCGCAAGCGGAATTGCTTCTTCAGATAGACCATGGACATAACCTTGCCCATCCCATCTCTCGTGATGATAGAGCGCGATGTCCATCGCCATCTGGGTAAAGGGATTTTCCGGAAATTGCCGATGGAGCTCTCCAAGCACTTCGCCCCCAACTCGAACATGTTCTTTCATGAGTTGCCATTCCTCTTCAGTAAGCCTACCTTGTTTTAACAAGATCGAATCCGGGACGGAAATCTTTCCAACGTCATGTAGCGGTGCTGCCAGACGAATCGCTTCGACGAACATTGGATTAACTTGTGCACTCGATTCCGTTAAAAGAAGCTCCGCCAAACTTGTCGCGAGCGCTTGTACTCTTTCAATATGATTACCGGTATCGTTATCGCGCAAACCAGATAAGCGGAGTAACGTCTTGACTAGCCCCTCCTGATACTCGTGTAACTGTTTGTCTTTTTCTTCTAGATTGTACGAGAATCGTTCGCGTTCATTCACATGTTTTAATTGAGCGTTCAGACGTAGCAATACTTCTTCTGGGTGAATCGGTTTCGTAATGTAATCTTGCCCTCCCACTTCAAAAGCACGCACTTTATCATACGACTCGGTCAGCGCACTTAGAAAAATGACAGGGATATTTGGATTATATCGTCTCCGAAGAATCTCACAGACTTCATATCCGTTCATATCAGGCATCATGATGTCCAATAAAATCAAGTCGGGTTGCACTCGCTCCATCGCCTGTAACATCAATTTACCGTTCGGGTAAACACGTACGTGGTAATCGGCCTGATGTAAAATGTCGTATAACAGCCGTAAATTGGCCGGTGTGTCATCGACTACAAACACGATTCGTTTTTTGGCTTCACACATCAGCTTCCCCCCTTAACGCTTGATGAAGCAGACGATTTGCGAGCTCGTAATCAAATTGATCAATCGCTTCCCATATCGGTTGTAAATGAGGTGTCTCCATCCGGTAATCGCTCACCAAGTGTTCAATCGTTTCCACATCCCCTTCTTGAATGGCTGTGTACACGTCGGACAACATCGCTTGTGAATCCACGATGATGGTATTTCGGTGCCGATGCATGACCTCGAACAATAGGTTTGGATGAAATGGCTTCGAAATGAACGCACTTGCGCCTGACGCAAAGGCTTTTTGGCGATCTTCGTCGAACGCGTTGGCCGATATGATAATGATTGGTGGACAATTAGCATGCGATTTGAGTCGAGTAGCTACTTCGATTCCATCTAGATCAGGCAACCGAACGTCCAATAAGATCATATCGTAGCGCTCTGTTCGAACTTTTTCGAGCGCAACGTTGCCTAAAGAAGTCAAACTGACTTTGCAGCCAACCGCTTCGAGTAGTTCTTGTAAAATATCTTGTTGGGCTGGCGTATCCTCGACGACTAGGACGTGCATGTTTGAAAATCGAACGTCCGTCCATGTCTCCGACTCTGAATTGACGGTCTCCACTCTCTCATTCTGTTCGAGCGGGAGAGTGAATGTAAACCGACTACCGTGTCCAACGCTACTCTCCACTTGAAGATCGCCTCCAAGCAATGTAGCGTATTGCTTGCTGATTGGAAGCCCTAAACCGGTGCCCTGCTGTTGGTCGGTATACTTTTTTTGATAGAACGGTTCGAACAGTAGCTCCAGTTCTTGCCCTTCGATTCCCCGACCGGTATCTGTGATGATGAAACAAAGTTGACTGGCGGAAGCCGAGACCTTGATTCGGATCCTTCCTCGGTCCGTAAACTTCAACGCATTATGAATGAGATTGATTAAGATTTGTTTCACTTTCGTCGGGTCACTCCCGATTTGATTTGGAACACATTGGTCCACTTCAACCAATAGCTCGATACCTTTTTGATACGCCATCATTTCGAACATACGATAAAGATCCTCGATCATGACAGGAAGTGAGATGGTTTGTTTCACGATCTGTACATATCCCGATTCGATTTTTGACATATCTAAAATTTCATTAATGAGCATCAGTAAATGTTCGCCATTTTGGAGAATGTCTTCGACACGTCGTTTATTTTTTTGATCTAATCCTTCTTGTTTGAGTAAATGGGAAAATCCAAGAATCACATTTAACGGGGTTCGAATTTCATGGCTCATATTGGAGAGAAATTCACTTTTGGCAATGTTGGCCCGTTCCGCTTCTTGCTTCGCGACAATCAATTGCTGGTGAATCATTTCACGTTGCGCTTCAACCCGGTGACGTTCGACTGCCCCGAGAAGTGCATTGCTAAAATCTTTTAGTACGTTTTGTTCATGTTTCGAATACGTTCGTTCTTGCATGACAGAATCGAATCCAACGAAGCCATGACAGTAATTCCCGCTCATCATCGGAACCGCGAGAAGACTTTGAACCTGTTGAGGCTCGAGAATTTGTCGGATCCCACTTTCAACGGGTAATGCTTCGACTTGAGGAATGTACATCGATTCGCCTTTCATATGGGTATTCACCCATTCAGGAAGCGCATCTAACGGGACGTTCTGTAAATTATCCAACTCGGACGAGACGCCTGGTGCACACCACTCAAATGTATTGTGACAAAGTTTCTTTTCGAAATCATAATCAAATACATACACCCGATCCGCTTGAAAGTAACGCCCTAGTTCTTCCAAAGAATGATTCACCCGCTCCGAGAAATCGTCCAACGATGTAGTTAAAAAACGATTGAGTAACAAAGACACTAAATGATGCAATTCTTCTTGCTTCCGCAACTCATTTTCCAGTGCCGTAATGACGTGCCTCATCCAAACCCCTCCATCATTCTCATATATATAAGTATCGGTTATCCAACAGAGATTTTGAGTCTTTTTAACTATTTTAAACTGGGTATAAATAACTAAAAACGAGTTTCACAGACTTCGCTTCACGTTCGATTGCGGGCAAATGACGGGAAGCGCCAATCTATCATCCTGACACGACCGTCTCCATAGCATTTCTTTCAGTTAATGTCAGACAGAGCTCCTCAATCCCTTCACACACATAAAAAAGAAGAACCAAATTGCGATATGCGACTTGGTTCTTCAACAGCCTGAGGAGCGACAGTCGTTCTTTTTTAAAATTGTTTCATTAAGTTCGCCATCTCGATGGCCGCCGTTGCCGCTTCCCAGCCTTTGTTCCCAGCTTTCGTTCCGGCCCGCTCGATTGCTTGCTCAATCGTCTCTGTCGTCAAGACGCCGAAAATGACCGGTACTTCTGACTGGTAACTCGCCTGGGCGACACCTTTCGCTGCTTCGCTGCAGACGTAGTCGAAGTGTGGTGTCGCGCCGCGGATGACGGCACCGAGTGTGATGACGGCGTCATACTTCTTGCTCATCGCCATCTTCTTCGCGACGAGCGGAAGTTCGAACGCTCCCGGGACGAACGCGAGTTCAACGTCGTCTTGTTCGACGCCGTGGCGCTTCAACGCATCCTTCGCCCCGTCGAGCAAACGCATCGTGATGAGATCATTGAACCTTCCGACGACGATTCCGACTTTCAAGCCTTTTCCGACCAAGTTTCCTTCGATTGTATGCATCATGATTCTTCTCCTCCAAAGTGGTTCATTTTTTGTTGTTTCGTCAATCTATACTGCTCGTTCGCGGCATGGGCGCCGACAAGAATCGGGACCCGTTCGATGACCGTGAGGCCGCACGCTTCCAAGGCGTCGACTTTTTCTGGGTTGTTCGTCATGAGCCGGACGTTCGTGATGCCGAGGTCACGCAACATGGCTGCGCTGACCCGATAATCGCGTAAATCAGCGTGCAGACCGAGGGCAACGTTCGCCTCGACCGTATCAAGCCCTTGTTCCTGTAACTCGTACGCCTTCAACTTGTTGAGCAGACCGATGCCGCGCCCTTCTTGACGCATATACAAGATGACACCGCCTTCGGCCTCCACTTTCGCCATCGCGGTATCGAGTTGCGGCCCGCAGTCGCAACGATACGAGCCGAACACGTCGCCGGTCAGACATTCGGAATGAATCCGGACGAGCGGTGCGTATTCGAGCTCACCTTTGACGAGCGCGACGTGTTCTTCCCGATCGAGGACGTTCCGATAACCAATCAATCGGAAGTCCCCTTTCACCGAGGGGAGCGATACATCCGCCTCTCGTTCGACGAGGTCCGTCTCCATATAACGGACGAGCGCCTCAATCGTGATGAATTTTAAATCATGCGCTTCCGCGACGCGTTCAAGGTCCGGCACCCGGGCCATCTCGCCGTCCGGGCGGATAATCTCACAGATGACGGCGACCGGTTCACTGCCGGCGAGGCGCGCCAAATCGACCGACGCTTCCGTATGTCCGCGCCGGACCGAGACGCCGCCTTTTTTGGCGATGAGCGGGAAGATATGTCCCGGACGTTGGAAATCGGCCGGACGGGCGTTGATGTTCGCGAGTTCGCGCACCGTATGGGCCCGTTCGCCCGCCGAGATGCCCGTCGTCGAATCGACGTGGTCGACACTGACCGTAAATGCCGTGCCGTGCGGGTCGGTACTGTTCGTGACCATCGGCTGCAAGTCGAGCCGGACGGCCACTTCCTCGGCGAGAGAAGCGCAGACAAGCCCTTTCCCTTCCGTGATGAGGAAGTTCATCGTCTCTGCTGTCATTTTGTCCGCGAGCACGACGAAGTCCCCTTCGTTCTCCCGGTCCTCGTCATCGACAACGATGATGGGGCGTCCCTTCTTCAAGTCTTCGACTGCTTCTTTGATTGTATGGAACATTACCATCCCGCCTTCCCATATCCTTGTGACGCGAGCGATTCAAGCGTCATCGGTTTTTGACTTACGAGTTTTTCCATATATTTAGCCAACATGTCACATTCCAAATTGACCGCGTCCCCGGCCTGCTTCATCCCGAGCACCGTCTCACTGTACGTGTGCGGGATGAGCGACAACGTGAATCCGCGTTCCGTCACGTCAAACACCGTCAAGCTCGTCCCGTCGACCGAAATCGAACCTTTCGGGACGATATAGCGGAGGAGCGATGGCTCACAGCTGATGTCGACATAGACGGCGTTCGCGAGCGACCGTTTTTTGACGATGCGCCCGACGCCGTCGACGTGACCCGAGACGAAGTGACCGCCGAAGCGTCCGTTCGCGGGCATGGCCCGCTCCAAGTTGACGCTCGTGCCGGGGCGGACCCCGTCGAGACTCGACGCCTTGAGCGTCTCCGGCATGACGTCGACCGAGAAACTGTCACGGTCGAACGTCGTCACCGTGAGACAGATACCGTTGACAGAGATGCTGTCACCGAGTTTCACATCCTCAAGCACGACCTTCCCGGCAAGCGTGAGCCGGAGGGATGGCCCGTTCCGTTTCACTGCTTTCACACTGCCGATTTCTTCAACGATTCCCGTGAACATCGGACTCCTCCTTTCGCATGATGAGCTTGATGTCGGTGCCGACCGTCTCGACCGATTGCACGTCATACCGCTCGATCACATCGAGCGGACCGTCATGATGCGAGCGGTAGAAACCACCCTTGCCACCGAACACGCGTGGCGACTGATACATGACCCACTCGTCGACGAACTGTCCGTCCAAGAGCGAGGTGACGAGCGTCGGTCCCGCTTCGACGAGCAGGCGACCGATGCCGCGTGCGTAGACGTCTTGCAGGAAAGCGTCGAGCGACGTGTACGCCGCGAGTTCGACGCCACGCTCGATAAACGCGTCCCGTTTCGATACATCGTCAGACGTCGTGTAGAGCAATACCGGCACATCGTTCGCCGTCCGGACGAGCTGACTCGAGAGCGGCGTCCGCAACTCCCGGTCGAGCACGACCCGGAGCGGTTGCGTCGTCTCGCGGTCGAGCCGGACGGTGAGCGCCGGATCATCGGCGAGCACGGTGCCGACACCGGTCAAGATCGCATCGACCGTCGACCGCAGTTCATGGACGTCCCGTCTCGCTTCGGTCCCGGTCACCCACTTGCTGTCACCAGTATCGAGGGCGACTTTGCCGTCAAGACTCGTCGCGGTCTTCAAGACGACGTAAGGCCGTCTCGTCTCGAGCGAACGCAAGAACGCCACATTGAGCGCTCGTGCCTCACGCTCGAGCAGTCCGACCTCGACTTCAATCCCGGCCGCTTTCAATCGAGCGATGCCCTGTCCCGCCACGAGCGGGTTCGGATCGCTCATCGCGATGACGATCCGCTTGATGCCCGACTCCACGACTAAATCGGCACACGGCGGTGTCTTGCCATGATGCGAGCACGGTTCGAGCGTGACGTACATCGTCGCGCCATAGGCCGCGGCCCCGGCCATGCGGATGGCGTGCACTTCGGCGTGCGCTTCCCCCGCCTTCAAGTGGGCGCCGAACCCGACGACCCGACCGTCCTTGACGATGACGGCTCCGACACGCGGATTGACGCCGGTCGATGAGGCGGATTTGGCCAATTGGATGGCTTGTTGCATGTACTGTTGCATAATCTCCCTCCTTGTTTCGTACAAACAAAAAGACCTCAAGGAATGATCCTCAAGGTCTCGGTGGGAGCCGTTCATCGTCATTTGGGCAAGCCAAATAAGCGTTTTCTTTACAGAAAAACGTACGACGAACTACAGGTCGCATGGACCTGTCATGTTTCCTTCTCCCATCCAGACTATACTGTCGGCTCTAGAATCGCACTAGATCCACCGTTCGCACACGTGCGCCCGGGTCACGGACTTAAGGCTCGCGCCCATCACCGCCGGTTGGGACTTTCACCCGACCCCGAAGGAATATTTGTTTGTACGTTTCCACTTTAGCGCAAAAATAAATGGATGGCAAAACGAAATGCGCAAAAAAAGCGCCGCTCGTATGAGCAGCGCCCTGTAAATCAAGCCAAGAATAAAACGACGAGGAGTCCGACAATCCAGCAATATAACGAGAAGTATTTGAGCTCGCCTTTCGCCATGATGTGTTGGAACCACTTGAGCGAGATGGCCGTGAGCGCATACGAGGCGATGAACGCCAAGATGAGCGGTCCGAACAAATCACGTGTCTCTGGATTCGTGAACAACTCCGGTCCATCTAAAATCGTCACCCCGAGACTGATCGGGATGAAAAGGAAGAACGAGAAACGAAGCGCCGACTCTTGCTTGATGCCGAGCAACATCGCCATGACGATTGTCGCCCCGGAACGGCTGATGCCTGGGATGAGCGCGACCGCTTGGGCGAGACCGATCAAGATGGCGTCGCGGAGCGTGATGCCGCTGTCTCCTTTATTCCCTCGCATATTCCGGATGAACCAGAGCGCGACCCCGGTCAAGATGAGCGTATAACCGACCGTGGCGACGCCACTGAGCTTCTCGCCAATCCAATCGCCGAACAGGACGCCGAGCACACCGGCTGGGACCGTGGCGACGAGCAAGAGACCAATGAACTTGACGTCGACCATCGTCTCGTCACTGCGGTCCTTTTTAAACAAGAACGTCCACAGACTGACGATGAGACGGATGACATCCTGCCGATAAATCGTCAAAACAGCGAGTAATGAAGCAAAGTTCACGAAAATCTCGAACGAGAGTCCTGGTAATTGAATATCAAACAGCTCTTGGAAGATGACCAAGTGACCGCTCGATGAGATTGGAATCGGCTCGGTGAACCCTTGAATCAAGCCGAGCAGCAGATAAAATAACCATATTGTCATATCGTATTATCCTCTTTTCTTTTTTACATCAATTCCATTATTTTAGCAGACCGTCCGTTTCACTGACCACCCTTTCAAAAAAAATCGTTATTTTCAAAACTTTCATTTGATTAGTCTGAAAATTAAATTTATTATAGAAGAGTACTCAACTGGCGCGACGGTGATGACCCCATTGGCCAGTTGGGTACTTTTTTCGTACAGATTATTACATATTAGCCACGATAAAACTTTTTGTTTACAATTGAATCCATTTAATATTAAATTTGTAATAGAACTGTTACCATTTTTTCAAAGTGCTAACAGGACTTTAGACCTAACAGTTCATAAAATCAGTTTAAAAAAACTTGAGCAATGCACTTATAAATTATAAAAACTGGCCGATAGTATGATTGTAGAAGCAACTTCGTCATCTTTATCGGTTCAGATATGAGTCCATGGAAGGAGGAACCATCATTGAGTCAAACGTTATCCACTAAATCCCACCACTTGTCCACCGAACAGCAGAGGATGATTCACTGCATTCGGCTGCTCGGCGACTTGTTGAAGGAACGTCCACGACGCTCTGTATATCGTCGCTTCGCGATGGAACAAAGCTGGCCGTCTCCCGAGTCGATTATCCGACAATTCGGGTCATGGGCCGAGGCGCTTGCCATCGCCGGCTACGAATGGCACGGCGAGGCGACTGTCGATCTCCCGGACAAGATGCCAAAGTACACGCGTGAAGATATCATTGAGACACTCGCCCTCTACTCACGCGACATGGGATCGATTATCACGCTCAAAAAGTATCAGGAATGGCGCAAACTTCATCCGAAGGCACCAAGCCATTACCATATCGTCAAGACGTTCGGTTCGTGGCATGACGCCTGCGCCGAAGCCGGACTTGAAGCGAGTGTGACGTACTCGAAATCCGAGCTCTCCACCGCACTCCGTGAAGCGATTCACGAGATGGGTTTCTCTCTTTCATTCGAAGCGTATCGCGAATGGGCAAAACGGAACAACAAACCATCCACAAAAGCGATTCTTCATCGCTACGGTTCATGGTCAGCTGCGATTCACGCGGTCGAGTCAGAAATTTTCAATCAGAAATTATAATCTTTCATTCATAAGGAGGACGCCGGGTATCCGGTGTCCTCCTTTATTGTGATAACAATTGATTGCTTGAGTATAGAGGATTTCCACCTCAGCCGGCACCCTCCGTTCCTGGGGCGCTGCGGATGCCTCCGCAGCGCGTGCCGCGCTTTACGGGGTCACCCTTGCATCGCTCTCCCCTAGGAGTTCGGGCGCCGGCCTTGGTTAGCAAATCCGAACACATATCACCTGCGTTACAGACAAATCTCAAATGATAGAAACTGGTTAAGCTTCATGTCTGTTCGAGTCTAGTCATGGCGGAACAGAAGTAAAGGAGAATCTCGATGATTGAGATTCTCCTTTTTATCATTGAATCCGTTCCGTCGACGTGTCGCGATAATGGGCGACACGGTCCCGGCCGTTGAATTTCGCACCGACGTACATGGCCCGGTCGGCATTGCGTAACAACGTATCGAGGTCCTCATACTCATGAATTGTCTCGATGCCGATACTCGCCGTCACTTGGACCCGAATCCCTTCGGAGCCGAATGGATGGACGCGAAGCGCTTGGCGAATCTTCTCCCCTGTCACGAGGGCGGCCGCCTCGTTCATGCGCGGGAAGACGAAGACGAACTCCTCGCCGCCGTAACGAGTGACGAGATCCCCGCTCCGGACGAGACGACTGAACAGCGCCCCGGCCTCGATGAGCACTTCATCTCCGAACGCATGACCATACGTGTCGTTAATCGACTTGAAGTGATCCAAGTCGACCAAGAACACGGACAACGGATACGACGCGATATCGTTCAACCGCGCCTTCGTCCAACGCTTGAGCGCCCGTTGGTTCGGCAACCCCGTCATCGGGTCGGTCAGGCTCTCATGCTGGAGCCGGTTCCGCTCGTCAATCCGTTCGAGTGACCAGGACAAGGTTTTCAACAGACGATGAATTTCGACGGCAATCGCTTCTTCATATGCGCCGTTCGCCGTCGTCGAAATCATGCAGCTGACGGCGTTCGTTGTGCTCGACACCGGCTGGATGACGAGGGCTGAATGATGCAGCTCGGTCTGGTGCGCTTGCAGGTCGGGATGCCACTCATGGAGCGAATCGTATACGAAATATGGTTCTTCCGCATCGCGATGCCGTTCGAGCGTAAAGGCGTCGCCAATCGGTTTCGACTTTCGTCCGCTGACATCGTAGAACGTGCGGTCGCCGGTTCGATTGACTTGCAGCCAGCCGCGCTCGAGTTCGACGACTTCCCTTAACCCGTTCCAAAACTTCTCGATGAGCAGTTGCTCGTTATCGACCCGGTAGAGCTGTTCTTTCAAACGTTCGACTTGGTCGATTTTCGATTGCGTCTCCTCGGTCTCGGTCGCTTTGGACAGACCCATCTTGAGGAGCGACAAGATGAGGAACGTCGCCATCAGGCCGGTATAGCCGAACAATTGGAACGCCTCAATCGCGACCATCGTGAACAACAGCTCGAGCGAGATGACGAGCCAGTCGAACCGGAGCAGACGCCACATGATCGGGAGAGGAATCCGTTCACCGATCAAGAACCGTGATAAGAGGAAGCTGAATCCTAGGACGAGGAACAAGACGGCGAAGAAGCCGAGTAACGCCGTACCTTGTTCGAGCAGATGGACGTTCGGTCCAATCTCTCCGCCAAGACGCAAATAGACGAGACCTGGAAAGACGAGCAGCATCGCCTCAATCAACGTGTTGAGCGGATAGAAATGTAAAAACCGTCGCCGTCCAACTTTGTTTGTGAACGTCCGGGCCTGGAACGTTAGCAACAAGAGTTGCCCCATCAGCAGGGCCGGGAGCAGACCGTACAAGAAGAACGTCATAAAGACGAACATCTCATGGAACGTGAAGTGCAAGTGCCGCCGCTTGAGCGGGTTCATGACGAACAGGGCGCCGAGTGTAAAGATGAACCAAAACAACGACCAATCGAACGTCCCGATCCCGAGCCACATATAGGCGAGAATCCCCATGAAGACGATCGACCACGAGAACCAGCTCCTGACGAGGTACTTCCGAAATCGCATCGTCTCCCCCCTTTCCTTTTCCGTTATCATTCTTACACAGTATGAAGGTTCTTGGTTGAAGATTCCAGCCGTCGTTTGAAAGTTTTGACAATAAAAAAAAAGACCGCGACTTTCGTCACAATCTTGTGGTCACTTCGCTTTTAAAAATGAGATGCCGATCGAGCCCGACCCTGTGTGCGCCCCGAGAAGCGGTGCGAGCGTATCGACCCGAATCTTGGCTTTGTCACCGAGTTCCCGTTTCCACGACTCGGCCAGCTCGGGCACATTCCCGTGGAAGATCGAGACGTCCGTGCACTTGCCCGAATCGATGGCTTGACGGAGCGCTTCGAACAGTTGCGCCTGCGCCTTTTTGTAGGTTCGAACCGTCTGATACGGGACGATGAGCCCGTCTTCGAAGCGGAGCACCGGTTTCAACTGCAACATGTTGCCGATGAGCGCTTTCGACTTCGAGATACGTCCGCCCTTTTGCATCTGCGTCAAGTTTTGCAAAATCAACTCGATGCGGACATCCTCGACACGTTGTTTCATATTCGCTTCGACGTCCTCGAGCGCGTCACCGCGTTCGACCCGTTCAATCAACTCTTCGAGCATAAGTCCCATCGTATAGATCCCGGCCCGCGAGTCAATCGCGAGCAATTTGAACTCAGCGATCTCTGCACCTTGGACCGATGCCGAATACGTGCCGCTCAAGTCGGATGACAAGTGGACGGCGATGCCCATGTCATATTGGTCTTTAATTCCTTCATACAATGTGACGAAGTCGCCAATGGCCGGTTGGCTCGTCGAGACGCGCTCGCCCGCATCAATCCATTCGTAAACGGTCTTGGCATCGACCTCGACCCCATCTTTATACGGTTGATCACCTTTGACGACGTAGAGCGGGACGATGTGAATATCCGGGTGGTGCTGAATCGAATCTGGAAGGACGACGGTGCTGTCCGTGATATAAGCAATTTTCATGTTAAGGCTCTCCTTCAATCAAAATTAGTACCTGGTAATATTATTTTATCACAGGTGAAGCGGTTTCACTATTTTTTCAAAAATTGATTTCCCTTGAAGTTTCACATATTCCCGTCCAGATTGCGCTTGAAACGGGTAAAAGATAGCATCGGACAAAGGAGGAATTGGCATGATTCACATCGAGCACGTCAATAAAATCTATAAGACCGGGGATGTCGAGACGGCTGCGCTGAAAGACATCGCGTTGACGATTCAGGACGGCGCGTTCGTCGTGATCTTGGGACCGAGCGGGAGCGGCAAGAGCACGCTGTTGAACGTCATCAGCGGACTCGACACGGTGACGTCCGGGACGATTACGTTCGGTGATACCGTCCTGACCAAGTTGTCACCGGAACAAATGACCGCGTTTCGGCGCGACCATCTCGGCTTTATCTTTCAACAGTATAATCTTCTCCAAAATCTGACCGTCTATGAAAACATTCAAATCGGGGCCGATTTATCTGACAACCCGCTCCCGATCGATGAGTTGCTTGAGCAGGTCGGACTGACGGCCGCCCGCGACAAATATCCGTATCAACTGTCCGGCGGCGAACAACAGCGCGTCTCGGTCGCCCGCAGCCTCGCCAAAAACCCGTCCATCGTCTTCTGTGACGAACCGACCGGGGCGCTCGACGAGGACAACTCGAAACGGGTGCTCGAACTACTTGAACGGTTGAACAAGGAGTATGACAAGACCGTCGTCGTCATCACGCACAACCCCGGCATCAGCGAGATGGCCGATGACGTCATCAAAATGAACTCGGGTCGAATTATTGAATTGACGCACAACCCGATCAAACAATCTGCTCGTGACATCCACTGGGGGTGAGACAGATGCTTTATAAAAATGTATGGAAGACGCTCGCCGGAAAATGGATGCAACTTCTCGCCATCGCCGTCATTATCGTTATGAGCTCGCTCACGTACACGATGATGTTTTACGGCATCAGCGGCATCGAAGTCCCGACCGAGGAATATCTTGCGTCATCGAATCAAGAAGACTTTGCCGTCGAGATGCTCAACCGCGTCACCGAAGAAGAGGCGGCTGCGCCCGAGTTGGCTGCCTTTCTCGCCTCCGGGAAGTACACGCTCGCCGACTTGAAACAAGCCGACGCGGAAGCGTTCGATGACTTGATGGTGGCACGCCTCGACGCCGTCGAGCGCGAGTTGGGCGACGTGACGCTCGAGCTTCGCTCCACGAAGCTATTCAATTACACGTTCGATGACCGCGAACATCGCGGGCTCGTTGTAAAGGATGCGGACGCCATCAACCTGTCCTATCTCGAGTCAGGTCGTCGTCCGAGCTCGGACGATGAGGTCGCCATCAATACGAAATCGGCTGAAAAGAACGGAATCAAAATCGGTGACACGATTGATCTCGGTGAACCGTTCACGGTGACCGGGTTCGTCCTGTTCCCGGACTACACGTTGCCGCTATTCGACGACAATTTCTTCAATCTCGACCCAGGCACACAGACGCTCCTGCTCATGACAGATTCGGCCTATGAGGCGATGAACGGGAACGAATCGTTCCGTCTGGCCGGTGTCACCGATGGGACGGTAGTGACGGACGTCGAGCTCCCATTCGTCATCTCGGTCATGGAGACGGAGAATATCATGCGCAGCGGGGCCATCTATAGTGAAATTTCTTCCGGAAAGGCGATGGCACTCGGTTTGAGCCTCTTCATCGTCTCGATTGCCGTCATCATCGTCGGCATTCTGATTTCGAACATGCTCGAGTCTGAACGTGGCCAAATCGGTCTCTTGAAAGCGATCGGCTATAGCCGTCGGCAAATTGCGACGCCGTATCTCATGCTCATTTTAGCTTTCGCGACCATCATGCTCATCGCCGGGTATTTCCTCGGCCTCTATTTCGCCGACCCGCTCAAAGACTTATATCTGGACTTTTATCTCTTGCCGTCCATCACCATCGCCCAAAGCCCATTTGTTTTTCTCACGGCGGTCTTCGCCCCGCTTCTCTTTTTCGCACTCGTTGCCGGGGCCGTCATTTATAAACTCATGGGTGAGAGCGCGCTCGCCTTACTTTCGCCACGAGACAACTTGTCGCTCAATCGTCTCAGCCGGTTCGTCAGCCGCCTGCTCCGCAACGCCCGCGGCAAGACGAAGTTCAAATATTTGTACGCCGTCAAAAGCACGGGCAGTTTCATCATCTTTTTCCTCGGCATCCTGTTCTCGACGCTCCTCATCGTGTTCGCTCTCATGATGAACGGCGCCGTCGATCGGATGACGGTCGGAGAGATTGGCGAGGCCGACTATGCGTACGAGGCGTTCACGACCACACAACCCGAACTTCGTGACGGTCAAGAACCGTTCCTCACCTATCCGTTCGCCTTTGTCGAAGACAAGCTCGTTACGTTGAAAGGGCTCGATGAAGCGAACACGCTCTACCGTCTCGAAGACGAGAACGGAGATAGATTGTCGCCGGAAGCAGACAGCATCATCGTCAGTGCCTCGCTCGCCTTGAAGCTGGGACTCGAGACCGGGGACACGCTCGACATCGAACTTGACGACGAGATGCTGTCGTATCCGATTCGCGAGATTGCTGACGAATATATGGGTGACACCATCTATTTGTCACGCACGAGTTTGAGCGACCAGCTGACCGACGGGGAGACAGATAAACTGTTCAACGGCATCTATGCGACCGAGCGACCGGACGAGACCGACTATGCGACGATTTTGTCGCGCGACAGCTTAATCGACCAATCCACCTCGATTAACGAGTATATGAACTTGATGATGAACGTCATGATTGCTGGCTCTGCCTTGATTGCCTTCAGTATCCTGTTCGTCTTGACTGCGCTCACGGTCGAGAAAAACTATTACGTCATCTCGCTGTTGAAAGTGATGGGCTATGACCGCCGCGAGGTCCGATCGATGATTTTGAACAGTTACTTCATGTACGCGCTCGTCTCGGCATTGCTCAGCATCCCGATTGCCCTCATCGTCTTGCGGGTCATCATCGTCGTATTCGCGGAAGACTACGGCCTCGTCCTACCGCTCGAATTTGAATGGGTGTATGTCGTTTACACGCTCGGGGCGGTCACCCTCCTCTTCTTCGCGAGCACGTTCGTCAGCCGTCGTAAAATCGATCAAATCCCATTACAAGAAGTATTAAAGACGTATCAAGAATAATTTGTCGCCAAATAGGGCATAATAAGAGAAGAGACCGGGCCTCTCCCTGTGAGGGGCCTGACTATTAGAAGAAGAGGATGATTCTTATGAACCGTACACAAGTATTGCTCGCTATCCCAGGAAACTGGTCATCGGCCGAGGCAGTCAACGAACAAATCAGTTTACATAGTGAAGGCTACACAATGGCCGGCCTGTTGTTGTTAGAAGACGAGACCGGAAAAGCGTTCACGGTCGAAGTCGTTGAGCGCGACCCAGCCCTCGCCGAGGCGATGATTCATGCCAGTTCAGGTGGCTTCACGCCGAAAATCGCGAAAGGGCTCGCCCGTCATACGCACATCGTCTATTTGATTGTCGACGTCAACGACGTGTCAGACATCGCGGCAGCGCGCCGTGCGGCCAACGCCATCTTGAACGCCGGCGGCCTCGGCGTCATGGTTGAGACGGCGGGTGTCGCCTATTCGAAAGACGAGTGGCAGGAGTCGAAAGAAGAAGATCTCGCCCTCGACTACTCGCTGTTGACGGCCATCACAGAAGAAGAAGACGCTTACGTCTCGTGGGGCATGAAAGCGTTCGGTCATGCCGACGTCGCCGTACCGGCCACGCTCGAGATGGAAGATGCGATTCACGTCGTCCACTCGTTCAACTTCCACCTCATCTCGGGTGGTTCGATGTTCGGAGACGGTGACAGCTTCACGTTCGAGGACGGCAAGACGTTCACGGTCGAGATGGGCGAAGACGAGCGCACGTCCATCGACAACTTGCTCCATAACCCGTTCGGTTTGATTTATCTCGTGCCACAGACAACTGAAGCATAAACAAGATAATCGATTGAACTAAACAAGAGCTCACAGACGTTCGTCTGTGGGCTCTTGTTTTGGTTGCGGCGGCATATCGAGCGACAAGAAGTAATGCGCGCACCCTTCCCATACGAGTTGTTCACTCAACAATTCGAACGAGGTCCGGAAGAACGCTCGGACGTCACTTGACCGCCCTGCCTTCTCCAACGATAAAAAACATTCGCTCATCTTGGCGTCGTAGTAGGCGTCCGTCGGTTGTAGCCGTTCCGAGTCAAGCTCGGTGTATTGGAACGGAGACGGCAAGATGAAGAACATCGGCCCATCGACGGAGTCGTCGCCGAGCCAAAACCCGAACTCGATCATGTGCTCATCGAACGCCGCTTTCTCAATCAGTTTGTCTTCCGGGAACGGCTCGGACTCCCCGTAGACGATGATTGACGAGACGTCGAACGTGCCCCAAAACAAGGCCGGTTTCACTTTTCGGCATCGGAGCGGGGCGAGAAATGCCGCTTGTTCCCGCGCGGCATATTGGAACAATCGCACTCCTTTCTGCGCGGCATCGGCATCGTAAGCAAGCGGCGCCTCATCTCGGTCCAGATATCGCAATTCTCGCATCTCCTGCGTCTTCGGATTGAGTTCGAGTCGAACGCCGGACGCTTGAAGCGTACCGATGATTTCGGAGTAATACGTTTTGAGCGATTTCCCGTCCTCAAGCGGAAACATCGTCCGATTTGATTCGACGTGCACCGTGATGATTCTGGCCGCAACATCGATGTCCACCTCGAACAACGTCTCCCCGCTCCAGAGCGGCCCGGTCGAAAACCCATTCACGGTGAGCGGCAACGTGACGTGGGCCCATTGTGGTTCTTGCGGGGCGAGCCCGAGTTTGATTTTCCCTAAAATTTGCGACAACAGATGTAGTGTGAGCTTCGTGTCGGCCCATTCAGAGTGACGTATCAGCTTCATCTGCGTATCCCCATTTCTTCATCCAAAAAGTGACGCAACTACTGTCCTGATTCCCCGTGTCCGGCTCCGACAATCAAAAAATCCACAGACCCGTGTCTGTGGACTTAGCTGCGCATCTCTTGGAGACGTTCGAGTTGATGGGTCAGTTCGCCGATTGGGACGAATCGGGCCCGGCGGAGCGTTTCTCTGCCGTCAAGGAAAAACAGGACGACCGGTACGGTGAAAATCGAGTAGGCGCCGGCAATTTCCGGTACCTCGTCCGAATCGATGGCAATCGCCTCGATATCGGGAAACTCCGTCAACATCTCTTCGACTTGCGGTTTGAGCGAGTGGCAGACGCTACAGGTCGGATGCGAGACGTAGACGAGCAATTGGTCCGAGCCTGCAATCCGGTCCTGTAACGCCGTGAGCGTGGTGACAGCTTCCATCGGACTTCCTCCTCTTCTAATTAAGCGTTGAGCCAGAGAATCCCGACCGTCTCAAAACCTGCGTGGACGGCAATCGACGGACAGAAACGCGTCTTGACGATTTCAATGTCTGGCAATTTCGCTTGAATGAGCGCGACGATGTTGTCTTGCATCTCCGGCGCGAGTGCCGTCTGGACGAAGACACGGTTGTTGTGAATGCCGTTCGCGGCGTGACGGCGTTCGAGCTCGGTCACCATCTCGGCGTATGCTTTCTTGAGAGACCGTGCTTTTTTGAACGGGATGACTTTCCCCGTCTCATCGAGCGTGATGATCGGTTTGATGTTCAAGATATTGGCGAGAAACATCTCGCCTGACGAGACACGGCCGCCGCGGCGCATCGTTTCCATGTTGCCGATAATCATGAAGAAGTTTTTCTTGTCGCGCCACGCTTCGAGCAAGGCGACAATCTCTTCGACCGACTTGCCTTCCGCCTCGGCGGCGAGACCGAGACGGACGAGTTCTTGTTGCGCTTCGAGCGCTGCGTGCGAATCGACCGTATATACTTTGAAGCCAGCCGCTTCGGCCGCTGCACTCGAGTTTTTCACCGTCGAACTCAAGCCATTCGAGCAGTGGACGGCGATCGCGCAGTCATACCCTTCCTCTTTCAAGCGCTCATAGCGGGCGATGAAGTCGCCGAAGATTGGCTGAGACGTCTTCGCCTCCTTCTTTTGATCAATCATATAGCGGTGCAAGTCTTCGATCGACAAGTCCACTTCGCTGTAGCCGCTGCCGTCGACAATCAGTTGAATCGGGACGATATCGACACCGAGACGGGCCGCCTCTTCCTTCGAGAAATTGGCCATACTATCGGTAATCCATGCGATTTTGGTCATAACAAAAATCCTCCAATGGTCGTTCAATTTTTTCCTTTCTCATTATACCTTATTTTTTGGATTCGTTCCTTTCCGACTGATTCAGACGAAAAAAGACAGCTCGACTCATCGTCGCGCTGTCTTCGGCTTCGACTCATCGTGTCGAAATCAGTTTCGTATGGGCAAACTCATCGTGCGGCAATTCCATGTCTTTGCCCGACTTGATTTGTTGTAACGCTTTTAACAACGGCAGACCGAGTGTCGCCGGATAGACGACGTCTTTATACAACGTCCGCTTTACGACTTGTTCGAGCGAGAGCGGTCGCCCGTCTTGACTGATGACTTTAATCCCCACGACTTGGTCGCCAATTGTCTGGCCATTTTTGTTGAGTAGGAAGTACACTTCCCCGGCCATCGTCACGAGCGTCGGTAAATAGTAACGTTTCACTTCTTTTCCAGGAAACAACTTTTTCCGAATCGTCTTCTCGACGAGTTTCGCAGGCGTTTGAAAAATGAGTTGGTCAATCTGACTGGCAACGGCACGTTTCCAAATTGGGACTGCCACGTTCATCATCCTCTCGTTTCGGTTCTAGGCTTTAGATTCCTCTTTTGCCTTCGGTTGAAACGCCGAAAACGGACAACCCGAACGTGCGAACAAGTTCGGCGTCACAATTTTGTCATCATAATGGCGATGGAACACGTGCGTCGCGGCTGGTGACAGCGGCGGGATGAGCCAGCTCCATTTCCCGGTCACGTCGCGTCCTGCGTCCTGCTCGTTCTTCTCGAACCGTTTGAACTGTTTTGCCGCCGTGTGGTGGTCGACGATTGTCACCCCGGCCCGCTCGAACGACTGCAAGACGGCAACATTCAATTCGACGAGCGCCCGGTCGCGCCAAAGCGTCCGCTCTTTCGACGTGTCGAACCCGAGCGACGCGCCGACGAGCGGTAATAAGTTATAACGGTCCGTATCTGCCAAGTTGCGTGCCCCGATCTCGGTCTCCATATACCAACCGTTGAACGGGACCGAGGTGAAGCGCAGCCCGCCAATTTCCAGTTCCATGTCGGCGATGGCCGGAACGGCGTGCCATTTAATCGGCCGTCCGTCGAACAAGTCGTACGCCTCGTGCTGAATGTCGACCTCGAGTACCGCATCGTCCGGCAATTCATAGAGCCGAACGTCACGCCCATCCGTGATGAGCAACGGCAAGATGTCAAACGCAGTCCTGGCCCCGCTCCAACCGAGTCGTTCGGCCTGACGCGTCATTGTCAAGGACAGCGGATCGCCGATGATGCCGTCTTCTGTCTCATATGCCGCATACCGGATGAGTTGCGTGTTCAAGAGACGGAACTCGTTCGGGAGCACCGTCATCGTCGAGCGGATTTTCCCGCTGTTCGTTGCATAGCGCAGATGGTCGACAAGTGCCTCGAACACATCGTCGAACGTCTCCGCGTCACGGGCATCCCGGACGGTGAGCGTCTGCCAAAACAGACGGCCGATGCATCGGTTTGAGTTCCGCCAGGCGAGTTTCGCGCCCTCGGTCAACTCGTCGGTCGTGAGCGTATACGTTCCCGTACGGTCGATTTCTTTCGCAATCTCATCGAGCCGGTCCGTCTGATCGCCTTTTAGTTGTGAGAAAAAGTCTCGGGCTGCCTGAATGTCCATCTCATGTATCTCCTCTTTCGTTCTGTCCCTCCCATCTTAAGGGAAACCACACCCGTTTTCTACCCGGACGCGATAAAAAAGCAGGACGATGTGCGGGCTGTTCGATTGAACAAGCATGGGAATGATTTTTCGGAATCGCACATCGAACCGGATGGACATATAAAAAAACCAGAGGTCGTTTGACCTCTGGTGAACTACTTAACGTTGTTTCACGACGACCGAGCTGTAAGCTGGTACATCGACCGTGCCCGAGACGCGTTTAATCGCCTTCGTGCCCGCTTGTTTCCCATCGACGATGAGGTTCCATTGCCCGCTTGGCAATTTCACTTTGACCGTCTTGCCGTTGGCGTTGTGCGTGACAAACAAGTCTTTCTTTTGGCCTGGCGCTTTGTCATCGATTGAATAGCTGATGACGTTCGCTTCGGCTTTATAGAATTTCAAGTTTTTCTTAACGTCCGCTGCTTTTGTCATGCGAAGACCTGGGTTGTCTTTACGCATTTCGATCAAGCCCTTCATGTACTGGACGTCCGCCTTGCGGTCAGCGGCCCGTTTCCAGTCCATTTGGTTGATGCGGTCCGGCGATTTGTACGAGTTGTGGTCGCCTTCTTTCGTCCGCATGAACTCTTGACCGGCATGGATGAACGTTGTCCCTTGGCTCGTCAAGAGGATGCTTGACGCGAGACGGTGCATTTTCGTACGCGTTGCTTCCGACGTTTTCGCGTTTGTGAGTTCGAGCTTGTCCCAAAGCGTGTGGTTGTCGTGCGCCTCGACGTACGTGATTGCTTGCGTCGGTTCTTTCGTAAAGCCTTTGATGTCGGCGCTATAGTCAATCTCGCCGACGATAAATGTCTTGATGCGGTTCTCAAGGCCGGCTTTTCCGTTGATAAAGCCGTTGTCCGTGTCGATGAAGACACTGCCTTTCAGCCCGTCGCGGATGTTGTCGTTGAAGTGCGCGACGCCTGGCATCTTATAGGCGTTCTTTTGGTTCGCTTTTTTCGCCGGGTCGAGCGGCGTGCTGAGGTCCCATCCTTCGCCGAAGACGAGAATCGATGGATCGACCTTGTTCAACGCCGAACGGACTTGGTTCATCGTCTTGACGTCATGAATGCCCATGAGGTCGAAACGGAACCCATCCCAATGGTACTCTTGCGCCCAATAGACGACCGAGTCGACGATGAGCTTCTGCATCATCTTGCGTTCCGACGCGGTGTCGTTGCCGACGCCCGTTCCGTTCGCGAAGTCGCCGCCTTCTGTGTAGCGGTAGTAGTAACCTGGAACGATTTTGTGCAAGTTCGAGGCTTGCGCATCGAACATGTGGTTATAGACGACGTCCATGACGGCGCGCAAGTTGTTGTCATGGAGCCCTTGAATCATTTGTTTCATCTCGCGAATCCGGACTTTGGCGTCATATGGATTCGTCGAGTACGAGCCTTCCGGCGCGTTATAGTTTTTCGGGTCATAGCCCCAGTTGTACGAAGCATCCGGTTTCGTCTCATCGACCGAGGCCGTGTTATAGTCGTACACCGGAATGAACTGGACGTGCGTGACACCGAGGTCTTTCATATGGTCGAGACCCGTCTTCGTCGCCGTCTTCTTGCCGTTGACGAGAAGGCGTGTGCCTGGCTCGACGACGCCGAGATATTTGCCTTTGTTTTTGATGCCTGAGTCGTACTTGTCTGACGTGACGTCGAAAATCGACAAGTCGCGGACGTGCGTCTCATAGATGATGGCATCTGTCCGTTTCGCCAATTTTGGCTTCATCGCGTTCCAACGTTTCGGTTTCGTCTCGTTCAAGTCGACGACGACCCCTTGGTCCCCGTTCACACCGACCGCCGTCGCGTAAGGATCGACCGCGCGGACGCTACCTGATGCGTGCTTGACGTTGTACGTGTAGCCGATGCCGTCCAAGTCGCCGCGGACGTTTGCGACCCATGTGCCGCGCTCGCCACGTTTCATCGAAATCGTTTTCTTCAAATCTTTATCTGAAGCTGGACGTGTTTTCGGCATGTTCCATAGTTCGAGTTTCACGTCTTGAGCCGTCGGGGCCCAGAGGACGAACTGTGTTTTCGACTGCTTGTACGTCACGCCGAGTTTGCCGTCGTAAGCGTACTTCGCATCGAACTCCGGTGATCGGAGCACGTCGCCCGCTTGGAGCACTTTGTCTCCGAACGTTGGATGCTTCGCCGTGATGACCGCCGCCAAGTCGATGTCGGCCTTGAAACGGACCGTGACCGATTTGTCGCCTGACTTCTCAACCGATTCGACGGTCGCACCTTCGACCGTCAATTCACTCAAGAACTTCTCATCGATGACGCGGTTGAGCGTGAGCTCCGCTTGACGGAACGTGTCCGCCTCGAATGAGATGATTTTCGGTGAGCGATCGATTTCCGGCTCTGAGTAGTATATCGTCGAATCCCCTTCGACGAGCCAAATCTCTTTCGCCGTACTGAGCGCGAAACGGTCTTCGCCATCTTTTTCGGCCCATTCGCCTTTTTTCGTGACGAGTCCGATGAGCTTCTTCGCGTCCGGGTTGGCGAACTTCACGTTCGCGACACCACCGAATGCGTCCGTCTCATCAAAGTTGATGCTTTGACCGTCACTACCGTCTGGCCATGTCCAAAGACCCCAGTCCGTGTATGTATTGTCGTAACGGAAGTAATGAACTTTCATATCCACGTCCGTCGCTGCCGTTTCCCCGTCCGGGTTCGACGTATAGATCTTTGAGTCCCCTGACTTGATCCACACTTCGGCAACGCCGTCTTTAATCATATCGCTCGTGATGAAGCGGTCGTTCTCCGACCCTTTATCTTTCTCCCAGTTGTCCGTACGGACGATGAGACCGAGCTTCTCAGGTGAATCGACCGGGAATTCGTAGGCCGCCACCTTGCCGAAATCGTCCTCGCCGTTGAAGGCGAAGGCTTTATTCGGGAAATAATCTGGGTTATTCGCCCAAAGCCATAAGTTCCAATCTGTTTGATTGTCCGGCGCCTCTTGATAGTGAACGACGACGAGCGTCGACTTCCCCTTATCGAGAGCGGACGATGACATCGGAAACATTGAGAACACTAGTGCAAACGTTAGCACAACTGCCCATGCCTGTTTCCATCGTTTGTTAATCATGTGGGTCCCTCCTTGTAGCACAATTTTAGGAAAACGCTTACACAAAAAATTGTAAACGTTTCCTTTTCGGAATACAATGTTTTTTTAAACAATAGGGAATGACTCCTATCTCTTGCCTTGGACTGGAATGTGATGGCAAAAAAGACGACCTGTTCGTAGGTCGTCTCGGCATTCCCTTATAACTTGTTCCACTCTTCCAACGCCTCTAAGTACCAACGATAGCTCAACTTGAACTCTTCGTCTGTCACATCCGGCGACCACAACGAGCGCGGGATGAGCCCGGTGAATTTTGCTGCGCCGGTATGTGCATAGATATAAGAGACAACTTGTGTTGACATATCCCTCGTCAGAAAACCTGTCACGAACTTTCCATCCTTACTTTCGAATATGATGTCGAGTCGGCGCCCTTCCATCTCGTCGAGGATCAACTGATTGTATCGTCGATGCGCCTCGTCCTTATGTTTGTACACCATCCCACGTCGTGCGTTATCGTCTCGTTCCCAGCGATGGTCCTTTTTTTCCTTTTCCGTAAAGATTTTATCAATCATACGCGGGTCATCAATCGTTAAGCAACAAAAGATATGGTCATACGACAACTGATCATCGTTAACCAAGTCCATGATGTCTGCTTTTGGGATGACGCGCGCCTTATAGCGGACCATCACCCGACGGACGACCTCCTCCTTCTCAAAGATGAGCCACTGCTTTCTCCGTTCGAACTTCTCATGTAACAGCTTATAGTTCATCTGATTCACCTCATGATTCAGCATACCAAAAAACGGCGTCCGAATGGTCGGACGCCGTCTGTGTTAGTTCCCGTATTTTTTGAATAATTGATAATTCTTGTTTCCGCCTGACAAGTTGTAGACGTCGGTGAAACCGAGGTTACGGAGCACGTTTTGGGCCGCGTTCCCCGTCACCCCGCCATTGCAGTACACGACGGTCGGCTTGTCTTTGTCCATGTCCTTGGCGGCTTCGCGCAAGTTACCGAGCGGGATGTTGACCGCACAGTCGACACATGCTTTCTCGAACTGTGCCGCTTTACGCGTATCGATAATCTGCATGTCTTCACCCGCATCGATCCGCTTCTGCAGTTCGGCTGGTGTGATGAGGCGGGCCGCTTTGTCCATACTGTTCGCGAGCACCATGCCCGTGTACATGACCGGGTCTTTCGTCGTCGAGAACGGCGGCGCGTACGCGAGATCGAGATGGAACAAATCATCGACTTTCGCCTTGAACGTGATGGCCGTGACGAATACGTCGATGCGCTTGTCGACACCTTCGAACCCGACGATTTGAACGCCGAGCAATTGACGTGTCGCCCGGTCGCCGATTGCTTTAATCGTCATGTCTTTTCCGCCCATATAGGCCGGCTTATCCGGTTTCGTGTTATGGAGCACTTCGATGTCGTATCCGAGCTCGCGGGCCTCACGTTCCGATAGACCGGTCTGGGCGACGGCTTGGCCGAACACTTTGAAGATGCCTGTGCCGAGGATGCCACGGTGTTCAAGGTCGCCTCCTGTGATGAGGTCCCCAAGGGCACGACCCATCTTGTTCGCCGTCGAACCGAGTGGACGCCAAATCGGTTTGCCCGTGACGAGCGAGAAACTTTCGGCGACGTCGCCGGCCGCATAGACGTTCTTCACGTTTGTCTCCATCCGCTCATTGATGGCGATTGCACCCGTCTCGCCAATTGTGACACCAATCGACTTCGCGAGTTCCGTGTTCGGACGGACACCGACGGAGAGGATGACGAGGTCCGTATCAATCGTCTTGCCACTCCCCGTGACAACACGTTCGACATGACCATCACCGACGAGTTCGGTCACTGTCTCACCGAGCATGAGCTCAATGCCGTTCTTCTCGAGGTGATCCTCGACGCGGCACGCCATGTCTTTGTCAAGCGGCGGCATCACTTGTGGGAAACGCTCGATGACGGTGACATCGACGCCACGTAGTTTGAGCTGCTCGGCCATCTCAAGACCGATGAATCCGGCGCCGATGATCGTTGCATGTTTCGGGTTCGTCGCATCGACGAAGTTACGTGTCGCTTCCGCATTCTGAATGTTACGGATTGGGAACACGTTGTCCGAATCGACACCCGGAATCGGCGGGATGATGCTCGAGGCACCTGTCGCGAGGACCAACGAATCATAGCTGTCCGTGAACGATTCACCCGTCTCAAGGTTCTCGACCGTGACCGTCTTTGCGTCGGCATCGACTGCCGTCACGTTATGACGTGTCATGACGTCGATGTTGTAGCGTTTCTTGAAGAATGCCGCATCGCGAGGCGTCAAATCGTCGCGCGACTCGACTTCACCGCCGACATAGTACGGAATGCCGCAACCCGAGTACGAGATATCGTAGTCGCGGTCGTAAATCGTAATCTGTGCGTCTTCGTTGTTACGACGTGCTTTTGCCGCGACCGATGTACCGGCGGCGACTGAACCGATGATGATCAATTTCATATTAAATACTCCTTAGTAAAGTAGTAGGCTGATGTATAGTCCAAGCAAGGTAATGGCGAGCGTTGGAATCGTCAAGATGATCCCGACTTTAAAGTATTGACCCCAACCGATTTTAAGCCCTTTCGTACGGAGCACGTGGAGCCATAGCAACGTCGCGAGTGACCCAATCGGTGTGATTTTCGGACCGAGATCGGACCCGATGACGTTCGCATAGATGAGTGCTTCCCGAATCTGACCGGTCGTATTCGTCAAATCGATGGCGAGCGCGTCAATCATGACGGTCGGCATATTGTTCATCACCGATGATAAGATGGCGGCCAAGAAGCCCATCCCGAACGTAGCGCTGAAGGCGTTCACGGCGAACCAGTCGATGAAGTTGGCGAGCACTTGCGTCAGTCCCGCGTTTTGCAGACCGTAGACAACGATATACATCCCGAGCGAGAAGAAGACGATTGCCCAAGGCGCCCCGCGTAGAACGGACCGGGTCGGCACGGCCGGTGAACGGTTCGCCATGATCAGGAAGAACAACGAGATAATCCCCGCGACGAGAGAGACCGGGATGCCGACGATATCGCTTGTGAAGTATCCGATGACGAGAAGTGCGAGCACGACCCACGACAAGCGGAACATTTTATGGTCTTTGATGACCGAGGCCGGTTCAACCAAATTCGATGCATCGTAGCGTTTCGAGATATCCTTTTTAAAATACAAATACAAGACAAGCAAACTTCCGGCGACGGCGAAGACGTTGACGAACACCATCCGCGCCGCATATTCGGCGAAACCGATGCCGAAGAAGTCGGCCGAGACGATGTTGACAAGGTTCGAGACGACGAACGGCAGACTCGCCGTATCAGCGATGAACCCAGACGCCATGACGTATGCCAAAACGACCGCATCCGGTAGTTTGAGCGCCCGCACCATGGCGAGGACAATCGGCGTCAAGATGAGCGCCGCCCCGTCATTCGCGAACAGCGCCGCGACGAGCGCACCGAGCAACGTGATATAGACGAACAGCTTCACGCCGCCGCCTTTGGCGATGCGAGCCATATGTAAGGCCGCCCATTCAAAGAAACCAATCTCGTCCAAGATGAGCGAGATGACGATGAGCGCGACGAATGTGAACGTCGCATTCCAAATGATGCCCCAGACAGTACCGACGTCATCCAAATTGACAACTCCAGTGATGAGGGCAAGCGCCGCCATCCCCATCGCCGAGTAACCGATGCCGAGGCCTTTCGGTTGCTTGATGATGAGGAAGAGCGTCACCAAAAAGATGATACTAGCAATCCACTGCACAATGAGTTCCTCCAATGATTCTCTATTTGTTTAGCAAGTCTGTTGCAAGCCGCGAAGCACGAGGCTAGCGCCGTCTTCCGTCGACTCGACGTCGAGCGTGACGTTTTCCGCCATCGCTTCAGCGTCGTTCGCGACGGCGAACGTGAGGCCGTCAAAGTCTTTGACGTCATCCGTCGCTTCCGGAGCCGCAACGATGAGACCGAGCGTCGGTCCACAGCACCCGGCTTCCGTACAGATACGAACTGATTTGATTTCCTCTTCAACCAGTGCGTCTTTCATAAAATCAATCGCTTCATTCGTGATGTTCATGTAACTTCCTCCTTGAGTAGTTGTGACAGTGCCGGATAACCGACCGGCAGTTGTTCTTGCCATGCGAGTAACGTCGGACGCGGATAGGTGTTCACCCGCTCGAGCCATGCCGCCTCGCTCGCGACTTTCGCCGTCAGCAACTTGCTTGTCACATCGAGCGGTGTGAACGATTGGTTGACGACCCAGGCGAACGGTTGAATCTCGGCCCGTTCCAAGTCAGCGACGAGTCGCTCAGCTTCATACACTGGTGTCGCTTCAGGCAGCGTCGTGATGATGACGTGCGTCTGTTTCGGGTCGCGCAGTTTTGGTAACAGGTCGCGAACCGCTTCCGGGACGACCCCTGTCGACCGTTCGAGTTCGCGATGATAACTCTCGGTCGCGTCCAACAAAAGAAGCGTATGACCTGTCGGCGCCGTATCGATGACGACGAAGCGGTCTTTCGCTTTCGCCACTTGATCAGCGAAGGCACGGAAGACGGCAATCTCCTCGGTACACGGCGAACGCAAGTCCTCTTCGAGCATCATGCGCTGCTCGTCGTTCAGATCCCCCGCTTCCCGGAACACATCCATCCGGTACTTCTCGATCTCGACTTTCGGGTCAATCGCATCGACGGTGAACGTATCCGGGACGTCCAGACCGATTGTGAAAGCCACATGTGCAGCCGGGTCCGTCGTCGTCAAATGGACGGCGTGCCCTCGCTCACTGAGCGCGACGGCAACGAGCGAGGCAAGCGTCGTCTTGCCGACACCGCCTTTCCCCATCGTCATAATGACGCTCGGTCCATCCAGCTCGATTTCATCGACGAGTCGGTCAATCGAGCCATAATGACTCGTGTCATAACGTGTATTTGGGACGGTGGCCGTCTCCCCGTTCACCCAGCGTCGGAGCGCCGGGACACCGACGAGGTTCTCGTACGCATATGACAGCGTGAACGTCTCGAGGTCGGCGACACCTTTCGGAAGTTCACGGAGCGCCTGTTGTTGACGCTCGATGAACCGTTTCGTATAGCGGTCAGTCTCTTCGTCTGATGCGACGACGCCGTTGATGACAAGTTGCATCCGCTCGATGCCAATCGCGTGAAGCTCGGTCGCGGCACGCGCCGCCTCGACGAGCGTCGATGTCTCGGGACGGGCGACGAGCATCAATGTCGTCTCGCTGCCGTCGGTGAGCGTCTCGACAGCCCGTTTGTATTGCTGTTGCTTGTCGGCCAGACCAGCAAGCGGACCAAGGCAAGACGCGCCGGTCGTATTCGTCTCTAAAAATTCGTCCCACGCACTTGGCAACGTCAACAACCGTAGCGTGTGACCGGTCGGTGCCGTGTCAAAGATGACGTGATCGTATGTCTCACGTGCCGACTCAGACGTCAGTAACTCGGTAAACTGGTCGAACGCCGCGATCTCAACCGTACAGGCGCCGGACAGCTGTTCTTCCATCGACTGAATGGCCACGTCCGGAAGGACACCGCGATAAGGACCGACCATGCGTTCCATGTACTGCTTCGCCGCCTCTTCCGGGTCGAAGTTCGCGATGAACAGACCGGTTCCCGGGACGAGGCGTGGTGTCTCGTCGAGCTCCATCTCGAACACGTCCTGAAGGTTGCTCGCAGGGTCGGTCGAGACGAGCAAGACTCGCTTACCGCGGTCAGCAAGCGTCAACGCGAGGCTCGAAGCGGTCGACGTCTTGCCGACACCGCCTTTACCGGTCAAAAACATATAGCGCGTTGGTTCGATTGTCGTGAAATCAAAGCGATTCATCATGACCCGCCTCCTTATTTTTTAAGCGTGATGCGGACTTTCGGCTTTTCGCCATCTTGTTTCGCGAACGCTTCGACCGGGAGTCCTGTCAACTCGGCAATCTCCTCGTTCGTCATGTAAGCGCCTCGTTTGACGACGGCACCGTCGACGACCGTGAGTGGGAGCGTCTCAAGGCCGTTCGCGATTTCTGCTTGAACATGGACGTTCTCGACGAATCGGTTTGGCTCGGAGGCGAGATTATAACGGGCCACATCAAAGCCGCGTTGTTTTAATACGTAATGGATGGTCGCAATCCGCGTTAGCTCCGGATCGATTGAAGGACCACAAAGTCCGGTCGGGCAGCACATGGCTGGTTCGAATACTTCAAGTTTCATCGTTGACTCCTCCTTAAATCGCACAGTCCGTTTCGCAGTCACAATTCGCCTCGACCGTCTCGATTTTGTCGAGCAAATGGATGACGATTGAGTAGAATGGGCTCGTCTCGTTCAATCGATAGTGAATCCATTGCTTGTCGCGGCGCTCTAACAGGAGCCCTGCTTGCCGCATCATCTTCAAGTGGCGGCTGATGGCCGGCTGCGAAATGTCGAAACAATCAACAAAACTGCAGGCACATTGCTCTCCGCCTTGCATTTGTTTGAGCATCGTCAAACGGGTCGGATCGGCGAGTACTTTGAGCACTTTACTTAAATCATCTACCGTATGCATCATCATTCTCCTTCTCTGTATAACAAATCCGTTATATAACCTTTACGTTATGAAAATACCATAGTTTCTCATGCGGAGCAATTGTCTTCTCATAAAAAGTTCGGTATGATGAAACACGTTGTGAAAACATGTGTCGGTCGAACGACTTCTCTCATATAATTCGGTGTTTGATCTTCGTGAGACTCGGAGATCAAAGTCAAAAAATATATAGAGAGGTGTGTTCTTTTGGAAAAATTGAATACGATTAAACAAGATTGGCTCGGCAACGTCCGGGCCGACGTCCTAGCCGGCTTCGTCGTCGCGCTCGCCCTCATCCCTGAGGCGATTGCCTTCTCGCTCATCGCTGGCGTCGATCCGATGGTTGGACTCTATGCGTCGTTCATCATCGCGATGGTCATCTCGATTGCCGGTGGTCGTCCGGCCATGATTTCGGCTGCGACCGGGGCGATGGCGCTCGTCATCGTCTCGCTCGTCGCCGACTACGGGTTACAATATTTACTCGCCGCGGGGATTCTCGCCGGAATCATTCAAATTGCGCTCGGCTATTTCGGCATCGCCCGCTTGATGAAGTTCATCCCGCGCGCCGTCATGGTCGGCTTCGTCAACGCGCTCGCGATTTTGATTTTCCAGGCACAGTTGACGAACTTTGAAGGTGAGAGCTGGATTATCTGGGCGCTCGTCATTGGATCGCTCGCCATCATCTTCTTGTTCCCACGCATCAACAAAGTCATCCCGGCACCGCTCGTCGCCATCGTCGTCATGACGATTCTGGCGGTCACGCTCGGGCTCGAGACGAAAAACATTAGCGACATGGGTACGATTTCAGCAACGCTCCCGGAATTTTTATTCCCGAACGTCCCGTTGACGTTTGAGACGTTGATGATCATCCTCCCCTACTCGATCTCCCTCGCCTTCGTCGGATTGATCGAGTCGCTGTTGACGGCACAAATCGTCGATGACATGACGGGCACGGATTCGAACAAGAACCGAGAATCAAAAGGACAAGGTATCGCCAACATCATCGCCGGTCTCTTCGGCGGGATGCCAGGGTGTGCGATGATTGGTCAATCGGTCATCAACGTCTCGTCCGGTGCTCGCGGCCGTCTGTCGACGTTCGTCGCTGGACTCGCGTTATTCATCATGATCATGACGATGAGTGATGTGTTGATGCTCATCCCGGTCGGCGCCCTTGTCGGTGTCATGTTCTTTGTCTCGTATGCGACGTTTGACTGGGGCTCGCTCAAAGCGATGCGCACCGCTCAAAAATCGGATACGGTCGTCATGCTCGTGACGGTGCTCGTCACGGTCGTCACGCACGACTTGTCACTCGGTGTGTTCGCCGGGATCTTGACGGCAGCCATCCTGTTCGCCGCAAAAATCTCGAAAGTCGAACTTGACCGCAGTGTAGACGCCGACCGTGCCCGCTACATCGTGAACGGTCAGCTCTTCTTCGCTTCGACGTCCGAGTTCGTCAATCAGTTCGATGTGACCGAAGACGCCGAAGACGGTGTCAAACATGTCACAATCGACTTCTCGAACACGCATCTATGGGACGATTCGGCCATCGGTGCCATCGATAAAGTTGTCTTCAAGTACCGTGAAGTCGGGATCGAGCCGGAACTATTGAACTTGAACAAAGATTCAGAGAAACTGCTCAACACGCTCGCGCTGCACTTGAAGCAACAAGAAACAAGCGCCGGCCATTGATTCAATTTCTTCGGGAGCGAACATTCACGTTCGCTCCCTTTTTTATATCCATGGCTCTAGTAAATCGCATATACTAAAAGTAGATTGTGTGAAAGAGGAGGACGTTTCAATGGGAAAGGTATTTTTAGCGGCAGATGGATCTGCCCACTCGAAGCGGGCACTTGAGAAAGCGATTCAGCTCGCCAAGGCATCAGACGCATCCATCGACATCGTCCATGTCGTCAGCGCCAAAGAATCGAAAGAAGCCGCACTCAACTCGACCGGAAAAATCGATCTTGAAACGAAGCGTCAGCAGATGTTGCAACCGCTCTTCGATCAAATCGTTGCAGCCGGGCTTGAGTATGAATATATTGAACTTCGCGGGGAGCCGGACGTCGAGCTCGTCAAATATGCGAACCATCAACCGTACGAGTACGTCGTCGTCGGTTCACGCGGACTGAACACGTTTCAAGAGTTCGTGCTCGGCAGCGTCAGCCATAAGCTCGCCAAACGCGCCCTCGCCCCGGTCATCATCGTCAAATGATCGTCACCCTTTCTTTACGGAGAAAGGGCTTTTTTCTGTTCCATACAGGAAATTGGTCCTATATGTGGAATGGAATAGTGAACTCATTTATGAAGGAGGAACCTAATTGGACATTACCAATGACTCAAATTTATTGCTCATCCTCTTGCCATTGCTCGTGTTGCAACTCATCTTGCTCGTCGTCGCCTTGATTGATTTGCTCAAACGGCAAGAAACGAATGGACCGAAATGGGTATGGCTTCTCGTCATCCTATTCATCAACATCCTCGGGCCGATCGTCTACTTCCTATGGGGACGGACGAAGCGATGAACGTCACCCAACTGACGAAACGATTCGGCACGTTCACCGCGCTCGACGACGTCAGCTTCTCGCTCCGCCCCGGCTGTACCTCGCTCCTTGGTGAGAACGGGGCCGGCAAGACGACACTGCTCAATATGATTGCCCGCGTGACGACACCGACGTCCGGACAGATCGTCGGGCATGACGCCATCCGCATCGGCTATCTGCCACAGCGACCGGCGCTCTATCCATCGCTCACCCCGGTCGAGACGATTCGCTATGCGGCCGAGTTGACCGGCGTCACGAATGTCGACCCGGTCCATCTGTTGAAACGGGTCGGACTCGAGCCCGTCGATCGACCGGCGGCACACTTGTCCGGCGGCATGCGGCAACGGCTCGGCATCGCCCAGGCGCTCGTGCATGACCCGGAGCTGTTACTGCTCGATGAACCCGTCTCGGCGCTCGACCCGCGCGGCCGCCGGGAAGTACTCGACCTCTTAAGCGATTTGAAACGAGAGCGGATGATTCTCTATTCGACGCACGTGCTCCCCGATGCCGAGGAAGCGAGCGACTGGGTACTCCTGCTCCGACAAGGTCGCCTGCTCATGGAAGGGACCGTGACCGATTTACTCGGCTCGAAGTCCTCGATTCAAGTCCGTCTGTTCAATGACGTCGTGACGGAGGATGAGTGGCGAACGCTCCCGGGTGTCAGCCACGTCACCCGCTCCGGGACGACATGGGAACTGGAGACGGACGCGAAAGACGTGACGGAACGAGCGTTGCTGCAGCTGCTGCTGGAGCGCGGTCTAAGACTCCAATCGCTCCATGTCGGGCATCCATCGCTCGAGTCACTCTTTTTGGAGGTGAACGCCTAATGAAACTGGCCATCTTCAAACAAGAGTGGAAAGAGTCATGGCGCAATAAGCGACTCATCTGGGTACCAATCTCCTTGATGTTGCTTGCGGCGATGCAACCGCTCACGCTTTATTTCCTCCCGGACATCTTGGCCTCGGGCGGCAACTTGCCGGACGGGGCGGTCATCGAAATTCCGACCCCGTCACCAGAAGAAGTGCTCATGTCGGCGAGCGAACAGTTGCGACAAATCGGCCTGCTCGTCGTGCTGTTATCCGCCATGCATACGTTCAGTCACGAACGGTCGCTCGGCACGCTCGCCTGGCTCAAGTCGCTCAAGATTCCAGGCACGCGCATCGTGCTCAGCAAATGGGGACATTATTCGCTACTCGCCGTCGTCGCCATCGGCCTCGCCCAATTGAGCGCCGCCTACTATACAATCGTCTTGTTCGATTCGTTCGACGTCACCGATTTCTTGATCGCGACCGGGCTGCTCATGCTCCATTTCGTCGTCCAGCTATCGATTTTCTTCTTGTTCGCGGCGTTGCTCGAGAGCGGCCTCGTCGCCCTCGTGATCACGCTCGCCCTCCACTTCATCATGTCGCTCCTAATTGGGTGGCTCGAGTGGGACTGGATGCCGTGGCGGCTCGGCTCGTTATCGGCCGAAGTGCTCATGGGCGAGGGTTTACTCGTTTGGCCGATCATCAGTAGTGTCTTGTTGATTGGCGTGACGCTCTTCGTCGCCTCGAAACGGTTGTTGTTCATCAGCCGTTCGTCCTGATGTAGCACCTTCTCAAAATAGTCCTTTAGCCGTCGAGTCAAGGCGGCTTTTCTCATGTATACTTAATTTACAAAATAATACCAATTTTTCAATTCGATTGTGGAGGAACGCCTATGAAGTGGAGTCATGTAGTGGCCGGTTTGGCCGTCAGTATGAGCATCATCCTCAGTAACGACCACGTCCATGCCGCGGCCGGGTTTCAAACGACCGCAACGGGAACGGTCTATATGACAGAAGACGGCACGGTGCTGACCGGCTGGCAAGTGATTGACAACAAGACCTATTATTTTGCAGCAGATGGGACGATGGCCGTCGGTTGGCAAGCGATCGATGGCGCTACATATTATTTTGAAACGGACGGCGTGCTCGTCACCGGGCGCTATTCGATTGACGGGGCGACCTACTTGTTCGCCGCCGACGGGAAGCAGCTGAAAGGCTGGCAACAACTCACGGATGGTCTCTATTACTTCAAATCGAACGGCGTCATGGCGACCGGCTTTTTGACCGTGGACGGGAAACGCTACTTGTTCTCTCTTGAAGGGAAACGGTTGAGCGGTTGGCAAACCGTCAACGGCGTGAAGCATTACATATTCGAAAACGGAACGATCCGGTCGGGCATGTACACGATTAACGGCAAGAAATACTTGCTCTTGAAAGACGGGCAGGTCGCGACCGGCTGGCAACAAATCGGCACGCGCCACTACTACTTCGGTACAAGCGGTGTACGCCAGCACGGGCTGAAAAAGATTGGGACGACCGTTTACGGTTTCCATGAGACGTACGGCTATCGGTTGGCCGGCGTCCAAAAAGTCGCCTCTCGCTATTACTATTTCGGGACGGACGGAAAACGTCGCTACGGTCTGCAGACGATTGACGGCAAAGTGTACGGGTTCCATCCCGTCTACGGCTATCGTCTGCAAGGAAAACACAAAGTCGGGACTCGCTATTACTACTTCCACTCGACCGGCGTCCGTGAGACTGGTTGGAAATATACGACGCAATACGAATATTTTGCACCGACCTTGACGAAGAAGACAGATTGGCAAGTCATCAACGGCAAGTGGTATTTCTTCGATCTGTCGGGCGTCATGTATAAGAACAAACGCATCGGCAACGCCACGTTCGATGCCCGGGGCGCCTATAGCAACCCGCTCTCCACCTATAAGATGAGCGTGCCGCTCTATCGTCAATTTGCTATGGGCTATCCTTCTGGCTGCGAGTTCTTCTCGCTCAAGATGGCGCTCGAGAAAAAAGGACGCGTCGTCAGCGCGGAGACGTTATATCGGGAAATGCCAAAAAGTATGTGGAACGCCCGCTATGAGAATCGTCTCTACCGCTGGGTCGACCCGAACGTCATGTTCACGGGCGACCCGAAAGGCAAGCTCAGCAAATATCGCAACTACGGGATTTATCCGAAAGGCATGATTAACTTCTCGAGCAAATACCGGCCTGTGAAAGATGTATCAGGTCAAGGACTCGCCTCAATCGAGCGCGAGCTCTCACTCGGCAACCCGGTCATCGTCTGGGCGAGTGTCGACTTCAAACAGCCGTACGGTCACTTCAATTGGTACACCACTTCGAACCAAAAATTCACCGGTTTCGTCAATTATCACGTCATGCTCGCGACGGGCTATGACAAGAATAACCTCTACATCAACGACCCGTACCGCGGTCGCCTCGTCATCCCGAAAAGCCAAGTCAGCTCTGTCATGGGCGCGACGGGATGGAAAGCACTTGCCGTACGATAATCATCTAGCCATCGGAGAAATCCGATGGCTTTTTAGGTATAACGAATCAAAATTAGAAATAAAATTTCCTATTTCATTAACTTTATATTGAATTAAAAATACAAAATGGTACACTTTCCAGTAAGTAGTAAAGCGCTTACATTCATGAAGGAGGAATAGTTATGAAGAAATGGATTGGCGGCCTTGCCGCCCTCACGCTCGTCACGTCATCTGTCATGTTGCTCGATGCCGATGCCAAGTCAGAGCCGAAGAAACCGAAAGTCGAACTCGGGGTCGACCGGTTGATGGACAATCCTGAAATCTTGGCCGGTAAACGAGTCGGACTGATCACGAATCCGACCGGAATCGATGCTAACATGACGAGCATCGTCGACTTGTTCCATAACTCAGATGATTTCGAATTGACGGCACTGTACGGACCAGAACACGGTGTCCGCGGTGATGCGCAAGCCGGATCGACAATCAGTTCATATATCGACGAAGTGACGGGACTCCCCGTCTATAGTCTGTATGGGGCGACGAAAAAACCGACGGCCGAGATGCTCAAAGACGTCGACGTGCTCGTCTTCGACATTCAAGACGTCGGCACACGCTTCTATACGTACATCTATACGATGGCGTATGCGATGGAAGCCGCAGCCGAGAATGACATCCCGTTCGTCGTCCTCGACCGGCCGAACCCGCAAGGTGGTCTCCGCGTCGAAGGTCCTGTGCTCGACCCGGCCTATTCGAGCTTCATCGGTCTCTATCCGATTCCGCTCAAGCATGGCATGACCGTCGGTGAGCTCGCACGCTTGTTCAATTCGGAGTATCAGATTCAAGCCGACCTCGAAGTCGTCAAGATGAAGGGTTGGAAGCGCTCGATGCTGTACGAGGATACGGGACTCCCGTTCGTCATGCCGTCACCGAACATGCCGACGACGGACACGGTCAACGTCTATCCGGCGACCGGTCTGTTCGAAGGGACGAACCTGTCGGAAGGACGCGGCACGACGAAGCCGTTCCAATTGATTGGCGCCCCGTACGTGAAGGCGCATGACTATGCCAAGACGTTGAACGCGCTCGAACTTCCGGGCGTCACGTTCCGCGCTGCCTCGTTCACGCCAACGTTCTCGAAGAACGCGGGCAAACTGTCGCACGGCGTCGAAGTGTACGTCACAGAGCCGACGAAGTTCGAAGCGGTCAAGACCGGCATTGCCATGGTCAAGACGGCACACGACCTGTATCCAGACGAGTTCGAGTTCCTCGCTAATGACTTCATCACGAAGCTGACCGGGAACGCCTACGTGAAAGACATGATCCTCGCCGGGGAGTCGCTCGAGGCGATCATGACGAAAGTCGATGCCGAGCGCGATGCGTTCTTGCCGATTCGGAAAGAGTATTTGTTGTATAAATAAGGAGCAGGTAGGCTCACTTGAGTCTGCCTCTTTTTGTAATCAAATGGTAATAACCATTCTTGCCCTATTCAATATATTATATGGTTATATGATCGAAAAAGGAGCTTCCCATTTTGAAAAAATCTGCCTCAGTCTTGCTCGCTGCCGCCCTCGCGACCGCGTTCACATTTACCCCGCCGCCCCCGCTCACCGTCAATCCGGCCACGGTCGAAGCCTCATATCGTGAGACGGCCGTCAACACGAAAGGTTCCGTTACGGGAATCAGTCAAATCAACGTCCGAAAAACACCGTCAAGCTCAGCGACGAGTGTAGGTAAAATTGTTCGCGACGGCACGATGATGGTCCGGACGTCATTTACGACGAACGGGGCCCACTGGTACAAAATCCAATGGGGCACGGGGTACGGTTACGTTCCGGCCACGTATATCAAGCTATCGACAGCCGAAGTCGCGTTCACGAAGGCGACGTACGTCGCCCCATCGAGCGTCTACTTAAAGTCGCGTCCGCTCACGACCTCATCGAACGTCGTGTTCTTGCGCCAAGGGATGAAGCTCGAGACGATCTCGTACCGGTACACAGGCACGACGCGTTGGTATAAAGTGAACATCGGCACGAAGACCGGATATATTTTGGCGAAACACATCACTTTCAAAGCCCCAGCAAGCGGTGTCTTGGCCGAGACGAACGAAGAGCGTCAGACGGCTGGCTTATCGGCGCTCGCAGCGTCGGGCGAAGCGAACCGTGTCGCCCAAGTCCGGGCCGACGAGATGGCACAGACGGGCCAGTTCTCGCATCAGCTCCGTGAGAACGGGAGCCCAGGTGACACGCTCGATGCCTACGATGTCAGCTATCGTGGTTGGGGTGAGAACATCTATATGGGGTCGAGTGACCCGGCTCAAGCCGTGAACGCCTGGATGAACTCGAGCGGCCACCGCGCCAACATCTTGAACGGCAACTTCACGCACCTCGGTGTCGGTGCCGCCAAGAACGCGCAAGGCTCGACGATTCACGTCCAAGTCTTTTTGACGAAATGAAAAACGGGAAGTCGCAGTTGTCGCGACTTCCCGTTTTGTATTAGCGGCGTTCGTCTTTCAGGCTTTCGAGGTTTTGTTGGGCTTGGCCGGTCTTCTCTTTGGCCGTCCCCTTCACTTGATCTTTCTGGCCTTCACGCTTGAGCGATTGGTTGTCCGTCGCTTTGCCGACCGCTTCTTTCGCTTTGCCTGCCGCTTTATCGATTAACCCGTCCACTTTTTTGTTAAGTCCGTCTTTCATGTGAATCTCCTCCTCGTTGTATCATGTCTAATTCATGTACCACTCTGAGGAAAACTCAAACATAGTGCTCTTTGACGAGTACCCGGAAACGCGGTCGGACGGTCAACTCGATTGTGGTCACCGTACTGTTCCGGTCCTCGTTCATGACGATCAACAGTTCGCCGTGGTCGCGCCGATCCTCGAGCACCTCGACTTTCCCGACCGTTCGCAACAGCTGGTAGTATAGCAGCTCGCCCGACGCGTCTTTGACGTTCACCTCGAACTCGTGATAACTCGGGGAGATTTTAAAATAAAATGACTCTGTCCCGTTCGAGAAACGGAACACCGACTCGTCATAATAAAACGGGAGTGTCGTATCCATTCGCTTCGGCTCGACGGTGCAAAATAACGCCCACGCCATCTCGTCCGGAAACTTCTCGCTCGACTCTTCTTTATTGAACTGCCACCCTTTCATCGCGATCCCTCACTTCAACTTCCATTAATTGTCTGAATAATTCAACTATTATAATTCATTCGTCATTGGGTTCGGAAGTTCCTGCAAACGGGAACAAAACATTGTATGCTTTTTCACGTTCCTGATTTGAAAGGAGTTGCGTCCACGTGTCTATCATCGCGCTCGACCATGTCACGAAACGGTTCTGTGAGACAATTGCCTTGAACGACTTTTCACTTCACGTCGAGGCCGGTGAACTGTTCGGCTTGCTCGGACCGAATGGGGCCGGAAAGACGACCGCCATTTCTGTCATGCTGAACTTATATCCTGCCGACAGCGGTACCATCCGTATTTTCGATCATTCGATGCCAAAAGACGAGCAAACGATTAAACGGCGCGTCGGTATCGTCCCGCAGCATGTCTCCGTGTACGACCAGCTGACGGTGTTCGAGAACATTCAATTTTTCGCCGAGCTGTACGGGTTCAAACCGGCCGAGGCCAAACAAAAGACCGTGGCCGCCCTCGACTTCGTCGAACTCACCGCGCACCAAAAGAAACGTCCGCCGGAACTGTCCGGGGGGCTCCTTCGTCGTCTCAACATCGCCTGCGGCATCGTGCATGAACCAGAACTTATCTTTATGGATGAACCGACCGTCGCCATCGACCCGCAGTCACGCAACACCATCCTCGAGAATATCCGCGAGTTGAATCGACGCGGGGCGACGATCATCTATACGTCCCACTATATGGAGGAAGTCGAGATGCTCTGCGACCGTGTCGCCATCGTCGATGAGGGACGAATTATCGCCGAGGGCACGCAAGATGAGCTGAAAGATCAAGTCATGACGCTCGAGACGGCCCGCATCAAAGTCGACGCCCTCACTCCGGGCCTCTTGGAACGACTCGAATCACTCGAGCGGGTGAAGAAAGTCGATTACGAGGAACCGTTCCTCGACGTGTCACTCGAGAAAGACACCCCGCTCGCCCCGCTGCTCGACGTCCTCCATGACGAGCGGGTTCGCTTCACCTCAATCACGGTCGACCGTCCGTCCTTGAATACCGTCTTCCTGGCGCTGACCGGTAAGACACTTAGGGAGTGATGACGATGAAACTATGGACGTTCATCAAATATGATGTCAAACAGCAACTGCGGGACCGCTCGACCTTGTTTTGGATGCTCATCTTCCCAATCATTCTCATCTTCGGGCTCGGGACGATGCTGTCGGCCATCTTCAATAGCAACTTCTCGCTCCCGGTCACAGACGTCGCCTACGTCGAACAGTCGACGGATGATTACCGGGTGCCGCTCGAGACGTTCCTCGCCGACGACGACATCAAAGCATTTATCAATCTCGTCCCATACGATAGTATCGCCGCTGCGGAAAACGGCGTGAACGATGGCGACGCCGACGTCATCCTCCATTTGGACGGTCCCGACGTCCGTCTGCTTTACGAGGAACCGTCGACGATCGAATTTGACGTCATCGAGGCCATTCTCCGGCAATATACGGACGTCGCCAATCAGCAGATTATGCTCGCTGAGGCAGGTGTTTCCGCCCCGTTCGAGCCCACGACGTTCATCGACAGCGAGAGCATCGATTTGTCGGGTCGGACCCCGACATCACTCGAATATTTCACCGTCACGATTTCCATCATGACGGCACTGTTCGGTGCATTCTACATTACCGGCATGCTCAGTGAGGAGCAGCCGATGACGGGGAGCTATCTTCGGATCCAAGCCGCTCCGGTCAAACGGATCGAGTATCGCCTGGCCCGCAGTTTGAGCCGTTACACGCTCATCTTTTTGCAACTTGTGCTCGTGTTTTGGTTCAGTCACTTCGTCTATCGCAGCTTCTCGCTCGACTACGTTCACTTCAGTCTATTGTTCGTCTCTTGGCTCGCCCTCGCTTTATACGGTACGGCGTTCGGTTTCTTCATCTCGAGCTTACCTCGTCTCTCGCGCGCGACGAAAGACGCGATCGTCAACGGGTTCGTCGCTATCATCATGATTCTCTCTGGCGGCTATGTTCCTGGTTTCGACCAAGTGACGCTGAGCGTCGTGCCGTGGGCTAAGTACGTCTTCATGCCGATTTTCATGCGGGAAGGCATGCTTCAGGTGCTCTTGCGCGGTGGAGACACGTCCGTATTTTGGCAAAGTCTCGGTTGGCTCGCCATCCATCTGCTCGTCTTTGCCGGGATCACCCTGTTGTTATGGAAAGGGGTGAACCGCCGTGGTGCTATTTAGACATGTGGCCAAACGTATGCTCCGGAAAAAAGGGCTATGGGTGTTCACGTTCGTCTCCGTGTTCGGGTTCGCTCTCATCCTGTCGTTCCTCAGTTCGACGTCTGCCTTGAACGCCTCGATTGGTATTCTTGACCGCGACGGCGGAACACTCGCCGGTCGCGTGATTGAAGAGGCGGGACGGTTCGGAGCGGTGACACCGCTCGAGACGGATGAGACCGATGAGGCGTTGCTACAAGGACAAGACATCGTCTTAGTGATTCCGGACGGATTCAGCGAGGCGCTCTTGGATGGCGAGACACCGCGATTGTCGTTCAGTGCGACCGAAGGGAGTGACGCCGCATTGATCGAACAAGCGCTCAATTCACACTTGTCCCGTGAGCGGCAACTATTGATCGCAAGTGAGTTTGACGAGGAACGGTTCACCGAACTCGCCGAACGTGAGACGGAAAACGGCTATACCCTCTCTAGTGAGCCGTTCCAACAGAGCGTGGCGACGACGGCGCGGACGCAGGCGTTCCTCGGCCTCTTGTCGTTCGTCATGATGTCGGCGTTCCTTCAGTTCATCCCGCTGTTCGTCGCCGACGACCGGGACGAGAAAATCTATTCCCGCCTGTTCGCCGCCCCTGTAACGCCGCGGCGTTACATCGGCTCGTTGTTCGTATCGTTCTGTGCGGTCGGTCTGCTCTACGTGCTCATGCTGCTCGCCTTCAGTGCCGTGCTATACCGACAAGACATCTTGACGCACCTGCCTGTCCTCACGTTGTTGTTCATCGTCTATTTGTTCGTCTGTCTCGCCATCGGGTCGCTCATCGCGATTCTCGCGACGAACCGGGAGAAGGCGAACATCTGGCAGACGTCCGTGACGATGGCGGCGGCCATCACCGGCGGCGCCTTCATCAGCCTGACGTGGCTTCCGGAGACGCTCCAAGCCGTTGGGCGCTTCTTGCCGACGTACTGGTTCAATTACGGGATCACCCAAATGTACGAGGACCATTTCCCACTCCAATCCGTCCTCATCATGCTCGGGATGGCGCTCGCTGTCTTTCTCCTCAGCGCCTGGGCGTTGAAGAAACGGCCGCTCACATAAAAAGGAGAGCCATCGCGGGCTCTCCTTTTTATGTGAGTCGATTAACGTTGCAACGTCGGCACGACTTTCTTGAAAAACACCTCGACGAGTTCCGGGTCGAACTGCCGGCCCGCTTCTTCTGCGATGACCGCGAGCGCTTCGTCGAGCGTCTTCGCTTTCCGATACGGGCGTCCCGTCATCATGACGTCGAACGTGTCCGCAATCGAGATGATGCGTGACGCGAGCGGGATCTGCTTTCCGCTGATCCCTTTCGGATAACCATTCCCGTCCCATCGTTCATGGTGGGCGAGCACGATTTCGGACAGTGGCCCATACTCCGGCACCGTGCTCAAGATGTTGTAGCTCACTTCGGGATGACGTTTGATTTCACGCCATTCGGACTCGGTCAACGTGCCCGGCTTGTCTAAAATCTCATTGCTGATCGCGACCTTGCCGATATCATGCAGTGTCGCCGCCGTGACGAGTTCGTTCACATCAGTACTCGTGAACCCCATCGCCTGTCCGAGTTGCCGCGACAGCTCGGCGACGCGTTGCGAATGTGCTTCTTCGCGCGGGATTTTCTCGTAGAGCGTTCGCATGATGAGCTGAATCGAATGATGGCGTCGGCTTTGTTTCTCCGACACTTTATGGTGATACATCCGGTCCTCGGCCAAATTAAACACTTCCGCGATGGAGAGCGCGTCATCGTCCTTCACCGCTTCGCCGAACGATGCCGAAATCGGCAGCCCTTCGATCGATTTGGCGAGGAACAGTTGGCTCAGGCGATCGGACAAGCGGTTCGCCTCTTCAAGTGACGTATTCGGCATGATGATGACAAACTCATCCCCACCGATTCGAGCGACCGTATCCTTCCCTCGAATCTCACGTTTGAGCGTCATCGTCGCCTCAATCAACAAGCGATCCCCGACGAGATGACCGAACGCGTCGTTCGTCAGCTTCAACCCGTTGACGTCGACGACGATTAAGGCGAGCGGATAATAGTCCGGCTCATCGTACGTGATGAGCGCCTCATCGAAGTAACGGCGATTCTTCACCCCGGTCAACTGGTCGTGATAACTCAAATACTCGATTTCCATCTCATATTTCTTCTTCTCGGTCACGTCACCGATATAGCCGTGCCAAAGGACATGCCCTTCATCAAGCTTCTCTGGACGCGACGATCCTAAAATCCACGTCGTCCGGCCGTCGGGCGTCAGGACACGAAACTCCGCATCCCAAATCGTCAAGTTCTCGTACGACGTCTCAATGCTCGCCATCACGTTCGGATAATCTTCGGGATGGATTTTTGAGAACACGAGACCCGGGTCTTGTTTCATCTCCTCGAACGTAATACCAGTCAGCACCTCGAATCCTCGGCTAAAGAATGGGAAGTGGAAGCTGCCGTCCGGGCGCCGCTCGAACTGATAGATGGCACCGGGCACTTGATCGGACAGCTTCGTGAGCAATCGGTCCCGCTCGGCGAGTTCTTCCTCGAGTTGGACGCGTTCCGTCACGTCTTTGGCGACGGCGTAAATATAGTTGCCTTGGACTTTTGAATGCCACTCGATTGATCGATAGTCTCCATCGATCGTCCGGTATCGGTTGACGAAACGGAAGATGTCCTTCCCTTCTTCGAGCAAGGCGAACGCTTCATTCGTCTTCTCGACGTCATCGGGATGAATCAGGCTCGTGAAGTCCATGTTCTCGAGTTCTTCGAGCGGAAACCCGAGCACACGCTCCCACGCCACGTTCAAATGGAAAATCTCATGATTGGTCAGGGACATGATGCACTCCAAGTCGACGGTCGCGAACCCTTCGAACATCGACTCTTTCGCATCCCCGATTTGCCGGCCCGCTTTCGTCATCTGCTCGAGGATGTGCACGATATACAATTCGACGAGCCCAAGGCGGCTCGCCTCTTTATTTCCTTGCATGACAATCGTCAAATCCCCGTAAAAAACCCCATCTTTCTCGATTTTAAACAAGACGACTTGGCCAAGGTTAAAAATCCGTAAAATATTTTTGATCAGTCGTTTCGGCAACACCCCGTCGACGAGCGGGAAAATGTCGTCGAACACGATTGGGCTCGGTGCCTCGAGTAACTTGGACCGTTTCGGGCTCATCGGCCATTTGCGGCCAACCGGATGGAAGCCTAGCACATCGAGGCTGCGCTCGAGCAGTTCATCAATGCCCGAGAGCGCCACGGTCGAGTACGTCTGTCCATCATCATCGACTAAATTGAGCGTCACGGCCTTGGCACCGGTGAACCCTCGAATCTGGTCGAGGAAATGTTGGTTCATCAACAATTCTCGTCCGGTCGTCACAAAGCGGTGCGACACGTTGACGAGTTGTTTCAGCGCATTGTTCTCTTGGACGTGCGGTGTGATGTCGTGGAACAGCGTCGACACATGACCCGGACGCTCGCTAAAGACAGACAGTTCATACCAGGCCTTGTTGCGACGTGAGAAATGTTCGAACGTGATGGCTTCGCCACTACTGACAGCACGCGCGACTTGGACGATCCATTCCCGTTCGCTGTATTCAAAATCTTTCAACTTGTCGGTGATCCGTCCACCGAGAAAATGTTCGCGCTTTGCTTTCATGATGCGCTCGAACGTTTCGTTCACTTCATGAAACTCGTAATCGACGGGCTCCCCCGCCTCATCGTAGAGCACTTTAAACTCGACGTAGCCTTGGGGCATATGGCGCAACAAGGATTGAAATTTGGTCTGGTCTAAGTCTGCCACGTCGGTCCCTCCTCCGTTCAATTCTACTTTTCAGTTTACCTCATTTCTTACAAATTCCCTATATTTTCCGAATCGATTCTCACCAATATGCGCACATTAAGTTTTTGTAAATGACACCTCACGGCTTGCACCTCACCACCACAATTGTTAGTATGATTACGAAAATCGATATCGAAAACCGATATTAAGGAGATGATGCACGTGGAAGACCGCGTTCTTCGAAAACTGTTTCTCGGTTTTATCCATATCCATATCTTACACCACGCCTCTGAGCACCCGGTGTACGGAGCTTGGATGGTCGAGGAGCTCCGTGAGCACGGCTACTCGATTAGCGCCGGCACGCTCTATCCGATTTTGCACTCGATGGAGCAAGACGGGCTGCTCGTCCGGACGAACGAGCTCGTCGAGGGTCATATCCGGAAAAATTACACGACGACCGAAAAAGGCCTCGTCGTCTTGGCGGAAGCCCGTCAAAAAGCGTATGAACTATTCAAAAAAATTAAGGAGTGAAGCACATGTCCAACCAACGCGTAACGTTCAAAACGTTACTTGAGATTTTATTCGTATCGACCCGGCTCGGCCTGACCTCGTTCGGCGGACCGATCGCCCACCTCGGCTATTTCCATGAGGAGTACGTCCGCCGTCGCAAATGGATGGACGAACGCGCCTATGCCGACCTCGTCGCCCTCTGTCAGTTCTTGCCGGGTCCGGCGAGCAGCCAAGTCGGCATCGGGATCGGGATCGTCCGTGGCGGCATCCTCGGCGGGATCACGTCGTTCATCGGGTTCACGGCCCCGTCCGTCATCGCCCTCATCTTATTCGCCCTATTGGTATCGGGACTCGACGTCTCAGACGCGGGCTGGCTTTATGGATTGAAAGTCGTCGCCGTCGCCATCGTCGCCCATGCTATTCTCGGGATGGCCGGCAAATTGACGCCGGACGCGAAGACGCGGACAATCGCGTTCTTCGCACTCGCCGGGGTGCTGTTATGGCAGACGACCTATAGCCAAGTGCTCGTCATCTTGCTCGCCGGACTTGCCGGGTTCTTGCTGTTCAAACCGCAAAACCTCGACGTCAAGTCGGCTTCGTTCCCGCTCTCGAAACGACTCGGGGCGACGCTTCTCGGTCTGTTCGGGGCGCTCCTCGTCATCTTGCCGATCTTACGGGAGACGATCGAGAGTCAATCGGTCGCCATGTTCGATAGCTTCTACCGCGCGGGGGCCCTCGTCTTCGGCGGCGGCCACGTCGTCTTGCCGCTACTCGAGCGCGAACTCGTACCGGCCGGTTTCTTAAGTGAAGAGGCGTTCCTCGCTGGTTACGGGGCCGCCCAAGCCGTACCGGGACCGCTCTTCACATTCGCGTCTTATCTCGGGACGGTCATTAATGGCGTGCCGGGAGGTCTGCTCGCCACGCTTGCCATCTTCTTGCCGGCGTTCCTGTTGATCCTCGGCGCCTTGCCGTTTTGGGATGCACTCCGTCGCAACCCGAAAGTCGCCGGTGCGCTCATCGGTGTCAACGCTGCCGTCGTCGGGATTTTGATTGCTGCCTTCTATCAGCCGATCTTCACGAGCACGGTGAACGGTGCGGTCGACTTCGTCTTCGCTGCTTTCTTGTTCGCCATGATCGCATATTGGAAGATGCCGCCTTGGGCGCTCGTCATCGTCGGGGTCATCGGCGGGATGATCATTGGCACGTTATAACACGAAAAAGGGACTTCATTGCGAAGTCCCTTTTGTCATGGTCGCCATTTCCAGCGCATATAGTTGATGAACAGCTTCACGTACGCCAACTGTTCACGGACGACGTACTTCAGTTTTGTGGCCGTCGGCGTTCTCGCATACAGTGCGTCGGTCGAGAGCCCAAAGTACAGGCGTCCGACGAGCCGGGCCCGCCTCACATGAAAGTCGTTCGTGACGACGGTCAGACCAGACTCCCCACTCCAAATCGGACGGCTGAACAGAAAGTTCTCGTACGTCGACGTCGACTCCGCTTCGATATGGATTCGCGCCGCATCAATGCCACGTGCCGTTAACTCCCGGGCAATGACGCGGGCCTCCGCCATCCCTTCATCGGGTCCTTGTCCTCCAGAAGCGATGAGTTCGACGTGCGGATATTGCTTCGCGTATTCAGCCGCCGCTTCAATCCGGTGCATCAAGGCCCGGGACGGTTGAATCCCGTTCACTTTCGCACCGAGGACGAGAACGTAACGATATGTTCCATCTGCAGTTTTTCTCATTGTAGGCTCCTTTATGCTTGAACATGAGTAAAGGACCTAACTATACTTTCCCTAGTCAGGTCCCTTCCTCATCCTATAATTACTTCGGGTTTACTGCTTGATGTCGACAATTCGCCCTTCAACAGTCGGTGTGACCGTTTGAAGTTTCACGAGATAATCACGCATGATTTCCCAGTCAATAATCCCCAAATCATTCACACGACCCTCTTCATATGCCTTTTTAAACTCAAGGTAGTTGTCCCCACCTTTTGCAGCAAAGAAGTTCGTTGCAATCTTATAATTCTCATTCGTTACGACGTCCACATATTGTCCATTACGAAGCACTTGCGCCTTCACAATTCGGTTATTTGCTGCTTTCGAACTATCAAACTCAATCTTCATACCTGACATATGCAAAAAACCGCCACTCTCAATTGGGTAGATGCTCACGCTACGCTCAAGGGCTGATAACAGTTCACTTCCTTGCAACGTCATGACCGCTAACGTATTTCCGAACGGAAGTGTTGTCAATACTTCACCTGCCGTCACAGGGCCTGCATTAATTGACGAACGGATACCACCAGCGTTTTGAATCGCTGCGACAACTTCGCCGTCGATTCGTTTTGCACGATCCAACATACCGTCCGTAATCAAGTTCCCTAACGCCGTCTCATTTTTACGAACGCTCGGTTTGTTGACATCTCCAGCGTCCCTCGGGTTGTCAAATGCCGCAGTCGTCGCCGCACCAATCTCGGCGTTACGGATGCTTTCAATTTCTTTTGCAAATGGAGCAAGTAAGCTGACCGCCCTCGGATCAGCGGCATAGCCTTTGATGTCAATCAACTTACCTTGGTGTGCAACAACCTTCCCCGTGTGGTCAAACTCGACATCGAGCGTACCGAGGAATTCCCCATATTGATATGCTTGTACAATTACAGTCGGCTCTTCTCCATCGACCACCACAACAGGTGCGTCTAAACGAGAATGCGAGTGACCACCAATAATGACATCAATTCCTTCTACGCGTTTCGCGAGTTCTAAATCATTATCGATTGCCGGATTGTCGTCGAACCCTAGGTGCGAGACGGCTACGATTTGATCGACACCGCGCTGTTTAAACGCTTTGACGGCTTTCTCGGCTTCTTCAACATAGTGTTGGAATTTGATTGGTCCTGGACTAGCGATGTTCGCCGTGTCTTCAGTCGTCAATCCGAAGAATCCAACTTTCTTCCCGTCCACCACTTTGATGACGCCTTCGTATAATTTTCCATCGTATGGCTTTCGCTCAATCTCATCCGAGTAAAGACTGCTCAAATATTGATCAGCACTATAATCCACGTTCGAACTGACGAATGGGAATTTGGCGTTTTGAATAAAAGTTGCAAATTCTTGGTGCCCCGCCTCTGTGCCGAGGTCAAATTCATGGTTGCCCGGTACCATCAAGTCATAGTTCATGTAGTTCATGAGTGTCAAATCAGCTAGTCCTTTGAACTCATTGAAGTAAAGCGATCCCGAGAACACATCTCCCGCATCGATCAACAAACGATCTGCATTCTCTTGTCTAAGTTGATTAATTGCCGTAGCTCGTTTTGGTGCGCTATCAAGCGAGGCGTGTGTGTCATTTGTGTGCATAAGCGCCAACTTATATCCCGAAATTGTATACGGAACTTTGAGTTGGACTGTCTTCCCACGTTTAGAATATGTAGCTGTAGCAGTAAAATTACCGATTTTCGAAGTAGATAAATTCGTCCATCTAACCGGTTGTTTCAATATTTTTCCGTCAACATTGACATTTAAAATCTTGTACTTCCCGTCAATTTTTTCTCCTTGTTTAAATGAAAGTGGGTGAGATGGTTGTAAAATTTCAATCGCGTCCACTTTTTGCTTAGAATTAGATACTTTGGCTGAATCTTTACCTACACTTGCACTAACAGTGAGCGGAAGTAAACTAGCAGTGACTAGAGACGTAGCGATGATACCTCTGAGCACTAAATTATTTTTACAGTTTGACATTCTTATTCCCCTTTCAAAGTTTCCCCAGTTAATTTTCCACACCTTGAGATCATAAATGCATTCTCATCTTCTAATCTATCCAACTACGCACAGAAACTCAATACAATTATGCTTCATTTAAAAATAATATATAAAATTAAAATATTTTTTACGCGAAATAAAAAGAATCCAATCATATCCGATTAGATTCTTCCGAAGTATACATTTTTTTAAATCATTATATTTTATTGATTGCGTACTACATATTATCCTTAGTTTATTTATGTCTCTGATGTGAAAGTACGATTAAATATAACTTTTTGATCTTGAGCTATTCGATTTCGAATAAATATTTTCACTCTATATTGATTTCCAGATTCATATGGAATTTTTGTTTCCAAATCATTTGAATACGGCGTTTTCTTATAAATTTGGTCATTCATATACCAATAAAATGCAACTTCTGTACTTTCATCAGTGACGACATTCATTTTAAATACTATTTGATCATTCTCAACCAAAAATTGCTCATTCATAACAAAGAAGTAGAGCAACGATGATTTAAGTGAGAATTTACGAGAAAAATAATAATCAATGTATTGAGGAGCAAAAAATTTTAATTCAGAGTGGTCTACTCCTTCAACAATATGATAATCGAATGGTATGTCAAGAGATTCCAAGTAGGATACAAACGGGTCCAGATGTTCCAACTTCCGTGAATCTGCTGTTCCAACCATTAAATGAATATAAGGCATTTCATCCCGCTTTTCTCTAACCAAATCGTAAATCAATTGATTCATTTCATATACATGATAAGATTGACTGCCACCGGTCATGTATTCAAGTAAATCAGGATGCTGACTAATCAGGAAATCTCCTAAATTAATTGAAGGTGCTAAACTGACAACCTCGCCAAATCCATATTTTAATGCATAGTATAATGCCACATATCCGCCTTTTGAGGAACCAAATGTTGTGACATGTTTTGGCGTCGCATGAATTCGATGTAAGATGTTCATGATCAATGAAATAACCGATGTCTCATTTCGGAAGGATAAATCCTTGCCTAAATAGTAACTTCCTTTTTCACCAAAATCATCTAAAATAAACAATTGATTTGCAGGATGGTCTTTAAAACTTTTCATATTGTCAACAGCGGTTTAAAATTCCCTCTTAATAACGGATTAAAAATCCCTTTTTTACACATTACTCTTGGAAACTATCGACACGCGCCGGTTGGATGCCGGCCCGTTTCTTTTCTCTCATTCGATATG